>JAENXB010000285.1 GCA_016649785.1 Flavobacteriaceae bacterium | reverse complement strand
GATCAACACCCTTAAATCCTGGTTATTTCCGAAAGTAGAACCTTTGGATTCTAAAACTCCCACCACCGTGAACTTTACACCACGAACACTGATGGTTTTGCCTATTGGAGAAATATTTTTAAATAAACCATCGGCAAAATCGGCTCCAAGGACGGCTATATTGTTGTTGTTCTGAATATCAAAATAATTAAATTCCCTTCCTTCTTCCAAATTTAACCCGGAATTTGTCAGGAAAAACTCATTAATGCCTAATACCGAAACTTCGGGATCGGTCTTTTCGCTTTCATATTTAACTTCAGCAGTCGTTGTTCCTGTGAAAGATATTGAGGTTTGAGTTCGCGGATAGCTATAAGTATCCTTGAAATTCTTTACCTCCCGATACGTTATTATGGGATTTATTTTTTCGCGTTCCCCACCACCTCTGGTTTGTGTTGTAAACTCGTAGCGCTGTAAATTAAAGGTGTTGGCGCCCATAGAGGCGAAATCACTACTTATGGTGTTTTCCAGCGCACTAACTGCACTTAAAATACCAACTAACGCGGTAATTCCTATGGCGATAATCAAAACGGTAAGTGTTGTCCTTAGGATCTGGCTTTTAATAGAATCAAAAGCAATCCTTATATTTTCCTTTAATAGTGGGAACATAATTAAAATATCAAACGCATGGATTAGACTAACAAGATACCGGAATGTTACTTAAAAATCGAAATTTGTTTGGGTTCGTTCAAAAATTAAGATATTTGCACTTTAAAAATCCCGATATCTTACAGAGTTAAAGATAGGATGAGATACAAAATTATAATTTTAGCATAGCACAATAAATATTCAATATGGCACAGAAACCATCAATCCCAAAAGGAACCAGGGATTTTTCACCTGCGGAGGTGGCAAAAAGAACCTATATTATCAATTCTATAAAATCCCAATTCGAAAAATTTGGGTTTCAGCCTATTGAAACGCCAAGTTTTGAAAATTCAGAAACTCTCATGGGAAAATACGGGGAAGAAGGTGACCGGTTGATCTTCAAGATCCTGAATTCGGGAGATTTCCTAAATAAGGCTGATAATAAGGCATTAGAGGAAAAGGACAGCCTGAAGTTAACAGCTTCCATAAGCGAGAAGGCCTTGCGCTATGATCTAACAGTTCCTTTTGCCAGGTATGTGGTGCAACATCAAAGCGAGCTGGAATTTCCTTTTAAGCGCTATCAAATCCAACCGGTTTGGCGGGCAGACAGGCCTCAAAAAGGAAGGTTCAGGGAATTTTTCCAATGTGATGCAGACGTGGTGGGCAGCCATAGTTTATGGCAGGAAGTTGAATTTATACAATTATACGATGCCGTATTTTCATCTTTAAAATTGGAAGGCGTTAGCATTAAAATTAATAATCGAAAAATTCTTTCTGGTTTTGCTGAAGTGATCGGGGAGCAGGAAAAATTGATCGATTTCACTGTAGCCCTCGATAAGCTGGATAAAATAGGGGAGCAGGGAGTGAAAAATGAAATGTTGGAAAAAGGCATTTCTGCAGAAGCTTTAAAGAAAATACAACCTATTTTTGGGTTGAAGGGCAGCTTCACCGAAAAAATTGAAATATTGAATCAGATTTTAATCTCTTCTGAAGTAGGTAAAAAAGGAATTGAAGAATTGCAGTTTTTGCAGAATGCCATTTCAGAAATGCCTTTAAAAACCGCCATTTTGGATCTGGATGTTACTTTGGCCCGTGGACTCAATTATTATACAGGTGCAATATTAGAGGTTTCCGCACCTGAAAATGTAAATATGGGTTCCATTGGCGGCGGTGGACGTTATGATGATCTCACAGGAATTTTTGGATTAAAAAATATGAGCGGGGTGGGGATTTCATTTGGATTGGACAGGATTTACCTGGTCCTGGAAGAATTAGGGCTGTTTCCAAAAACAGTAACTTCAACAACCAAAGTGCTTTTTATCAATTTTGGGGAAGAGGAAGCATTGTACGGATTAAAAGCTGTTCAGAAATTGCGAAACCAAGGAATAGCTGCTGAACTTTATCCTGATTCTGCTAAAATGAAAAAGCAAATGAACTATGCTCATAAACGCGAGATCCCATTTGTTGTTTTGGCGGGGCCTGAAGAAATTAAATTTCAAGTCTATGGCCTTAAAAATATGGTTTCCGGCGAGCAGGAAAAAGTTACCCTGGACATATTGATGGAATTGCTGAAATAGGCGCAGTTTACAAAATGATATCTCTAAAATCAATAGCCTGACACAAAATTGGTTTTATCCAATTTTAAGAATAAATTCTAAATTTAAACCCACGATTTTAATCGTGGGTTTAAATTATGCACATAAATCTGTTCCAACCGTTTTAACGGTTTTTCCAATAATAGATGTTATCCTCCATATTGTTCCATCATTTCACGCTGCATTTCCTCAATTCCTTCCAGACCATCGAAAATTATAAAAGATACTATACCAATAATTAATACGAGTGCGCTTAAAACAATTCCAATTATAGCCAAAATTTTTCCTGTTTTTACATTCTGGTATCCATTGTACATTTCAGGATTTTCATTGTAGATAGTAGTAGCCTTTTGAGCCATTAACATTGCGATGATCCCAAAAACCATTCCCACAATTCCATAACAGCAGCAGCCAATTATAGATAAAATCCCAAAAACCAAAATAAGCGTTGAATTTGGTAATTCTTGTCGTTGTATTTCCATAATGAACGAAGTTTATAATTTTTAGTTTGAAGTTAGTTAAAGAAATGGATCATTTTGATTACATAATTTCACAGCTATCCGAAAGTTTTAGCAAAAATCTAAATTTCCTTTGTTAGGTGCCGGTTTTATTGATTCAATTCTTTTTTATTGAGAAAATAAGTCTGTTTCAAACGCAAATTTAGTTTGTTTATTGACTTTTTTTGCTCCTT
>JAENXB010000113.1 GCA_016649785.1 Flavobacteriaceae bacterium | reverse complement strand
TCGGGATTGGAAAAATTATAGGAGTTGCCATCGCATAAACTACTGGTGCCGGGACAAGGAATTGTCAATACTGATTGCCTAATTATTTCTAAACATAAAAAATTTAAACTGGAATTTTTTATGAATTTCCCTTGATTTTATATTTTATTTAGAATTATGGTTCCTTGTTTCGCTTAATATTAACAAGCTTGCTTTTTTAAGTTACTATCTTTAATATTAAAACTTCAAAACTTGAAAGGGTTCCTAAGGAAATTTTTTAAAATTCTATTGTGGGTCACGGGAAGCATCATCCTGCTTTTCCTGATCCTTGTTCTTCTTATTCAATTCCCAACAGTACAAAACTATATAAAAAATCAGGCGGTAACTTTTATTGAAGGGAAAATCAAAACTCCTGTAAAAATTGACCGACTGGAAATAGGCCTTCCCAAAAAGATAATTTTAAGCGGATTCTATTTTGAAGATCAAAAGCAGGACACCTTGTTATCCGGGGAACGCCTGGCTGTAGACATTAGTCTCTTCAAATTACTTAGAAATACCGTTGAAATAAATTCAATAGAATTAGAAGGAATTGTTGCAAATATCAAAAGAGACCGGGATTCGGTTTTTAATTTTTATTATATAATTGAAGCTTTCGCGCCCGAAACTCAGGACACAACCTCGGCTATGACGGTTTCAATAGCTAAGATCAACCTGGACCGGATAAAATTCCGAATGGATGACGCGCTTTCCAAAACCGGGCTCAACCTTAAGCTAAAACATTTTGATACCCGGATCAGGAAATTCGATCCGGAAAATTTGGATTTTGATGTTCCCGAAATTGCTGTAGATGGATTTTTTGTCAATTTAAATCAGGGTTTGATTGAAGAAGTTCTCAGAATAAAGGATTCGGAAACTAATGAGATTTCGGAAGATAAAATCGGCCTTAAATTGAAATTGGGAAAAATAGCAATTACAAATATTGGTTTTGATTATTCCTCTGCTGAAGCAAATTTGAACTCTGCAACTACCGTTGATAAACTCAGCCTGAAGTTCAACGAACTCAACCTGGAACAGGAATTGGCAGAAATTGAAACATTAAATCTCAGCGGATTAAAAGGTAGGTTTATTTTTGAAAAAACATTCACTATAAAAGACACAATTGCCCAACCCCCTACTCCCAACAATTGGAAAGTTAAAATGGCACAGGTAGATTTCAGCAATATAGAATTCCGTTTTAAAGATGAAAATTTAGTTCCCTCATCTGGAGGATTTGATTATTCCGATATAAATTTAACCGATTTAAATGTCAATACCGAAGATTTCTATTACAGTCCAGAAACGATTTCGGGAAGGATAAATTCTTTCACACTTCAGGAAAAAAGCGGGATTCACATTAAATCCCTGCAAACCGATTTTCTCTACGGAAGCACTTCGACATATCTTAAAAATCTGTATTTAGAAACCCCAAATACAATCTTAAGAGATAAAATTGTGCTTGGATATCCTTCAATTGAATCCTTGGGTGACCAGGTTGGAAATCTTGAAATTGACGCCAATCTTGAGAACAGCAGCATTGGTTTTCTGGATATTTTACTTTTGGCCCCAAACCTAAAGGAAACGCCACCTTTTAAAAGTTATCCGAATGCCGTGCTGAAAATTAACGGAAAGGCGACAGGAAGAATCGACAATTTGGAGATCCCAAATCTGGAGGTTTCCGGGATTGGGAATACATCGCTTTCCGCAAGCGGAATTATAACCGGTTTACCCGAGGTGGAAACTGCATATTACAATCTTAATATTCGGAATTTCAACTCTACTTCCCGGGACATTGATCAATTTGTGCCCAAGGGAACCATTCCTGAAAATATCCGGTTACCTGAAAGATTTACCTTAAATGGCACTTTTAAAGGAATCACCACCCGTTTTGATACAGATCTCGACTTACAGAGCAGTTCCGGAAACGGGCAAATTACAGCAGATCTTGATTTGAGTCAAAAAAACAGGGAGAAATACAAAGCAGCCCTTGTTTTAAATAATTTTGACCTTGGAAGATTCATTAAAAATGATTCCATTGGCAATATCAGCCTGAATGCCAAAGTAAATGGTATTGGATTTGAACCTAAATCGGCAAATGCAACTGCTTCCGGGATTTTGACAAAGGCAGGATACAACAGTTATATTTATCAGGATCTGAAATTTGACGGAAAAATTGAAAATGGTTTATTTAATGCGGAAGCTGTTATGAACGATCAAAACCTGAATTTTGACCTGGTTGCAAACGGCAGTTTTAAGGGAGAATATCCTTCAGTGCAACTCACCGCAAATCTTGAAAAGATGGTTCTGGATTCCCTGAATTTATATTCTTCCCCGTTAAAATTAAGAGGTGAAATCAGTGCAGATCTCACCACCGCAGATCCTGACTATTTGAACGGGAAGATCTTTTTAACCGGTGTCGTAGCAGAAAATGCGACTCAGGAATTTTTATTGGACAGCATCAGCATAGGTTCCACTGCTTCAGCCGCAGGCGATAGTATTCAGTTAAAATCTCAATTTATAAATGCAAAGCTGGAAGGAAATTATCAGCTCACACAAATAGGGACGGCTTTAATAAATTCGGTTTCTCATTATTACGACCTCTCCCCTTCCGCAGAAAAAATTGAGACCCAGCCTCAAGAGTTTGCTTTTGATGTCACCATAAACAATGATCCAATTATAAATCAATTGGTGCCGGAACTCAACTTGCTTCAACCCATCGTAGTATCAGGAAGGTTTAACAGCCGGAACGATAACATTTCAGCAGCAGGCAGTATTCCCGGTCTTAAATATCTCAATTATAAAATTACCAATGCACAATTTAACCTGGCAACCGAAAATGATGCGTTGAACTATAATCTCGTGATAGATGATGTTGACAGCGCGCAACTTAAACTCTTCCAGACAGAATTATCCGGAACGGTTGAGAACGATGTGATAGCCTATAAGTTAGAAATTGACGATTTCAAAAATGAACCTCACTATCGTGTTGCAGGGATTATGACGGCCCGGGAAAAAGCGACTGAATTTTCCCTGGATCCTGATGCCTTGCTCCTCAATTATGAATCCTGGAATATCCCAGGAAACAACAGCATTAAGATTTCTGAAAAAGGGATCTGGGCTGGAAATTTTGAACTCAGTCATAACCAAAGTGCCATCAGGATCAATTCACAAACTGCTGAACCAAATTCGCCTTTAAAAGTTGATTTTAATAATTTTGAAATAGAAACCATCAGCAGAATGATATCTAAAGATACCTTGCTGGCAGGCGGAAAAATTAATGGCGATGTGATCTTACGGAATTTAAAAACTTCTCCGCAATTCACTTCAGATCTGACAATTGAGGATTTTAATTTTAAAAAAGACACCCTTGGAAATATAAGGATGCTTGTAGATAACCAAACAGCAAATACGCTCAATGCAAATATCAATATTACCGGAAAAGGCAACAGTGTAGAATTAAGAGGGCTCTATAACACGGAAGTTGGCAAACTGGATTTTAACCTGGACTTACAACATCTCAACCTTAAAAGTATCCAGGGATTTTCTTTCGGGGCTATTAGTGAAAGCACCGGATATTTATCGGGAAATTTCAGCATTAACGGGACTTTAGAAAAGCCGGTAATACTTGGCGATCTTAAATTCAATGAGGTTGGATTTAGGCTTGCACGGCTAAATTCCTATTTTCAATCCATGAACGATCAGATTTCCTTTAACCGGGAAAATATCCGGTTTGATCAATTTTCAGTTTTTGATGAAGCTAACAACAAGTTGACCATTAACGGAAATCTTCAAACAGCAGATTATATTGATTTCGGTTTTAACTTATCGGTAAATGCCATTAATTTCAAAGCGATAAGCTCTACAGCACAGGAAAACGAACTTTATTACGGGGATTTATTTCTGGATGCCAATTTGAATATTGGCGGAGATCTGGAAAGTCCCGTGATAAGCGGAAATATCAGGATAAATGAGGATAGTAAGCTCACGGTGGTGATGCCTCAGGAAGATCCTTCCATAGCCGATAGGGAAGGAATTGTTGAGTTTACTGATGAAAAAAGCAGGTTACTTGCAGAAACCCAACGCATGAAAGAAGTTCTGAATACTTCCGAAATTCAGGGAATGGATGTTTCAGTAATTATTGAAACAGATGAAGAAGCAGAGTTAACCCTGATCATTGATGAAGGTAACGGCGATTATTTAAAACTGAAAGGTGAAGCACAACTCACCGCCGGTATAGATCCTTCGGGGAAAACGAGTTTAACCGGCAGATATGAGTTTACCGATGGGGCTTACGAAATGTCTTTTAATTTTATAAAAAGAAGGTTTGTAATTGAAAAAGGCAGTTATATCCTATGGACAGGAGAGCCTACAACCGCTGATGTTAACATCACTGCAATTTACGAAACCGAAACCGCTCCAATTGATCTTCTTGAGAACCAATTGGGAAATCTTACCGCCGGAACAAGAAACACCTATAAACAACGACTGCCATTCCAGACAATTTTGAAAATGAAAGGGGAATTGCTGAAACCGGAACTGAGTTTTGATATCCGTTTACCGGAAGGCAACTATAATGTTTCCGGAGATGTCCTAAATAATACGAGGATCAAACTGGCCCAACTGCGCCAGCAACCATCTGAATTGAACAAGCAGGTTTTTGCTTTACTCCTTCTCAACAGGTTTATAGGGGAAAATCCTTTTGCCAGTGAAGCCGGAGGTGCGGGTGCAGAAGTCCTGGCGAGGCAAAGTGTGAGTAAGATCCTTTCCCAACAATTGAACGATCTGGCCTCCGATTTAATTAGCGGAGTAGAACTGAAATTTGATCTTGAATCTTATGAAGATTATACCTCAGGCCAACGGGAATACGCTACCGATTTAAATGTGGGCCTTTCCAAACAATTGTTGAACGAGCGCCTGAAGGTTACCATAGGTAGCAACTTTGGACTGGAAGGACCTCAACAAAGCAACCGGAATGCCACTAATATTGCGGGCGATATTGCGATAGACTATAAGCTTTCCAAAGATGGACGATATATTCTAAGGGCTTACCGAAAAAATAAATATGAGGTAGCGCTGCAGGGACAAATTATTGAAACCGGGGTTGCCTTTATTATCACTATGGATTACAATAAGTTTAAGGAACTCTTCAGCAAACGAAAAAGCAAATAGTTTGAAATTAAAAAATGCAATGACTAAAAAATATATCCACTTTTATCTGATTTTGACTTTGCTATTTTCTGCCTGCAGTAACCTGAAATATCTTCCGGAAGGGGAATTATTATATGTTGGGGGAAAGGTTGATGTTAAAGGAGAGAAAATTTCAAGAAGAGAAAAGAAACAGCTGGAAGAAAACCTGGAAGATTTGCTGCGTCCAAGGCCAAATTCTAAAATCTTAGGTTTGAGACCGAAACTTTATTTTTACAATATTGCCGGTGAACCGAAAAAGGAGAAAGGAATAAAATATTGGCTAAAAAATAAAGTAGGAGAGCCACCTGTGCTTTTCAGCCAGGTAAATATGGAATACAATGTGGATCTACTTCAGAACTTCGTTGAAAACAAAGGCTTTTTTAATGCCAAAACCAGCTCAGATTCCACCACAAGAAATAAAAAAGTTACCGCAGAATATTCGACAACTCTCAATAACCGTTACTTAATTAAGGAGGTTTCATTTCCAAAAGATTCATCTCAAATTACCGCGGCGGTTTCCTCAATCCGGGAAAACAGTTTTTTAAAACCCGGAAAACCTTATGATCTGGATGTGATAAAAGCCGAAAGAGTTAGGATAGATGCCAATCTCAAAGAAAATGGCTATTACTATTTTAATCCCGATTACCTGTTGGTACAGGTGGACAGCACAATTGGGAACAGGGAAGTAAGCCTGAGGTTAAAAGTTAAAAATGAAACCCCGGAAAAGGCAAAAAACATTTACAAAATAAACAATATTTACGTTTACCCAAATTATTCAATAACAGAAGATACACTTTCAGAAACATCTGCTGCTGCGGTAAAATTCAAGGATTTCACCATTATAGATCCCGAGAAAAAATTTAAACCCCAGATTTTTGAGCGCTCGCTTCAATTTGAGAAAGGTGAACCCTACAACCGGACAGATCACAATAAATCCCTGAACAGGTTGGTGAATATGGGTACATTTAAATTTGTAAAAAATCAGTTCAAAGAATCCGATTCTATAGAAAATGGCCTGGATGCTTACTATTTTCTTACTCCCCTGCCCAAAAAGTCGATTCGACTGGAATTGCTTGGAAAAACGAACTCCGCCAACTATGCGGGCTCCGAAATAAATTTAAACTGGAGCAACAGAAATACCTTTAAAGGTGCCGAATTATTGACAATTTCAGCATTTGGCGGATTTGAAGTACAGGTTTCCGGATTGAACAAGGGATTTAATGTGTACAGATTTGGGACGGAAGCCGCATTGATATGGCCAAAATTATTGACCCCTTTCAAAACAGAATCTTCCAGCGCCTTTGTGCCGAGGACAAAAGCCAGCCTTGGCTATGAATTTCAAACCAGGTCAAAACTGTATTCCCTGAATTCGTTTAAAACTTCCTTTGGATATTTATGGAAAGAAAACATTAGAACCGAACATCAGTTAAATATTCTCAACATTAATTATGTCAATCCTTTTAAGGTAACTCAATTATATGAAGACCAAATAGCTTTAAATCCCACTCTTGGAAAGTTGATTGAAAAGCAACTTATCTTTGGCCCAACTTATACTTTTACTTTTACCAATACAATGAAAACGGAAAAAACCTCTACTTTTTATTACCAGGGAGGAATAGATCTGGCCGGGAATATAGCGGGACTTTTAACCGGTGCCAATATAGATTCTGGCGCTCCCGAGACTATTTTTGGAGTGGCATTCAGTCAATATGCAAAACTCGAAAATGATTTCAGGCATTATTTTAAACTGGGATTAAAATCGCAGTTGGCCAGCAGGATTATCATAGGGGCAGGTTTCCCTTATGGCAATTCAAACGAACTTCCCTTTATAAAGCAGTTTTTTGTGGGCGGAACCAACAGTATCAGGGCTTTCAGGGCAAGATCCATCGGTCCGGGCACATTCAAACAGGAAACAGATGCCAGTTCATTTTTACCTGATCAGTCCGGAGATCTAAAACTGGAATTGAACACCGAGTTGAGAACAGATCTATTCAGTATAGTTAAAGGGGCTTTATTTGTTGATGCAGGTAATATCTGGTTGATGAATGAAAATCCCGAGAAACCTGGAGCCAAATTTTCAAAGGATTTTTTGAAGGAACTGGCTGTTGGGACAGGAGTTGGTCTTCGATTTGATTTTAACTTTTTAATTTTGAGAACAGATCTTGCTTTCCCGTTAAGAAAGCCATATTTGCCGGAGGGAGAACGTTGGGTGCTGGACCAGATAAATTTTGGTGACAAACAGTGGATAAAAGAAAACCTGGTATTTAATCTGGCCATAGGATATCCCTTTTAATAATAAAAAAGACTACCTGTCTTTGTCCAATGGACTTTATATAAATAAAAAAGAGGCTGTCATTGCTGGCAGCCTCTTTAAAATACTTGAGAAATCCCTAATTATTCAGCAGGAGTTTCATCTATATTTTCTTCTACTTGAATAACTGTATCTACAGTTACTTCAACCGGAGTTTCAATAACTTCTGCAGGAGTTTCAGTTTCCATGATTTCAACATCTTCAGTTTTTTCAACTGTAGTTTCTTTACATGAAGTAAAACTTAAAGCTAATGCGATAGCAGCAAAAGTAAAAATTGATTTTTTCATTTTGATAAATTATTATTGGTTTTTGAGAAAGCAAATGTATGCGATTTTATAATTCAAAAAACAAATTCTGAAAAATATTTTTATTTTTTAGCAAAAGTCTTGATTTTATTAAGGTTGTTTTTGTTATATTGTGTAATTTTAACTTTTAAACAGGGCATTCAAGCCGAATATTTTGAAAAAAAGTGTTAAACTCGAAGATTTAACGATAATAAGTTAAGATTATTGTACTAGAAAATAATCCAAATCCTTGTATTAATACAAGGATTTGGATTATTAAAACCAGCAATTTTAAATTAAAAATCTTCCCTAATTTTCCACCTTTTTAGGGTAGGCAAAATTTTTATAGCCTCCTGAGCTTCTTCTAAAGTTAGTCCTTCATTTTTTTTGACCTTCTCAAAATATTTAGCTTCTATTTCGCGAAGGCTTAGGGAAGGTTCTACGAAATTTCCATTTTGAAAACAATTAATACAATAATCTTCACTTTCAGTTTGGTCACGATTGGTCCCTTTAGACTCATCGGTAAAAGGAAGGCCACAACTTTGACATATTCCAGGTTTCATCAATTTATTTTTTAATGGATATTATAAGCCTTATAGGCTAGTATTTAATCTTTAGCAAAATCTAAAATTCAACAAATTGTGAAAATTTTTAAAGAACCAAAATAAAGGTATCGAAACCGCAGAAAAATTAATCCAAAAGTTATCCTAATTAACATGGATTAAACATAAAAGGAAACTCTAATTGGCTACTTTTATCCAAGAAGTAATTTATTTCGAATGGTGGAAAAACAAGGGGAATTAGCATTGGCCACATACAAAATTTAGTTTATGCCAATTAATTTGGAAATTAAGATTATAATTATCATATCTTCAATTTCTGAATCCACTACATTTTATCAATAATCTATCAATTATAAAAATGAGCAAGAAAATTTTAATACCTACAGACTTTTCAAAAAATTCCTGGAACTCTTTAGTTTACGCTTTAAATCTTTATAAAGATGAGGAGTGCACTTTTTATTTGTTGAACGCTTTTCAGCTATATGATTTCCCTACCGATACTATAAGGGATCCTGACCCGGGGGATGCTGAATATGAAAAAGAAAAGGAAAAATCAGAATCGGGGCTGGAAGGCCTTTTGGAGGGACTCAATATGAGAAATGATACTTCAAATCACCATTTCGAAATAATTTCTGAATATAATAAAGTCATTGATGCTGTTCTCGAAACAGTTAAAGAGAAGGGAATTGAATTTCTTATCATGGGTACCAAAGGAGAAAATAATCC
>JAENXB010000325.1 GCA_016649785.1 Flavobacteriaceae bacterium | reverse complement strand
TCTTCTGAAGCTTTGATAATTGCAATCCCGCCGCCGCGGGAATGGCCTATTAAATTGATTTTTGAAGTATCCAGATGCCCCGCAAAGTCAAAATCCGGAAGCAACAACCAATCAATTACAGATTTCAGGTCGTCGAGTTCTTTAATATAATTATTGTCTCCAAAAGCTTCAATATCCATAAATTCTGAGGGATGCTCCGGAGAAGTTCCATTGTGGGAAAAATTTAATTTCACGAAGAAAAAACCCTTTTTGGCAAAAGAATCAGCCATCATATTCCAGGCGCCCCAATCTTTAAAACCTTTATAACCGTGACAGAAAATAATTACCGGTTTTGGCTTTTCTTCAGAAGAAAAAATAAAATCGGTTAGAATGGGTTTTCCGTGTTTTCCCTTAAGTTCAATATTTGTTTTTCTAATAATTTCCATATGCGGGTTTTATATCTTTTTCAATAAATTCAATTTCCGGATCACAAATCTCCAAAATGAGTTTTTTCAGTTGTTTATTAAAATTCTCAAGGATCGTTTTGTCAATATTTGATTCTTTAACAGCTCCTGTTCCGGCTTTGTCTTTTTTTGCGAATTTCAAAAATCCCTGAGCCAAGTTCTTAAAGGAAATTACCCCAGCTTCTACGGGCATATTTTCCGGTTTATTTTGCAACAACATAGTTGCATACATAAGCACCTGGAAGGGTTTCGCGTATTTGTCATAATTGGTGGTCAGCGCGTCCCAATCTACAATTTCCAATTGATTTTGAGCTACTTTCCCGGTTTTATAATCGATGATTCTTAAAATCCCATCAACCAGATCAACCCGGTCCACTTTTCCTCCAATATTTACAGGAAAGTTCAATTCTGCTATATTTAATGATGCTGTCAAATTGGATTCAATTTCTTTAATTTCGATTGTCTTTCCGCTCTCAATTGCTTTGATCTCCATTTTTAGAAAATTGATGACATAACGTTTTACAACCTCAAAAATGAGCAAATTTTTGCCTTTTGAGATAGGAGCTTTGCTATAGGTTTTCTCGAATTGCTTGGGGACCTCTGGGGGAGTTCTGTTTAAAAAATCCTGCAAATGCACAAGAGTTAATTCCTGGCCAGTTAAAGGCGCGTAAAATGCTTCAAGCGTATCATGAACCACAGTTCCCAAAGTATTGTATGCAACGGTTTCCTCCACCTCATCTTTATCCCTGATCCCCAGGATATATTGCCGGTAAAAATCGATTGGGTTGCGTATGTAGGTTGTAAGAGCTGAAGGAGAAAATCCTTTTTCGGCTCGTTTTTTCAATATTTCAAGCATTTCCGGGGTTTTTTGAACCCTTTGAAGTTGCTTTTCAATTTTGGGAACATCAGGTATTACTACCGAATTATTTATAGTGTGCAATGCTTGTTTTTCGACTTCCAGCTGAATCAGGAACCTGCTTTTTTCGCCTCCCATCCTGCTATCGGTATCACTGTCGTGCAACAAATATATTTTTTTTGCGCGTTGGAGCAAATGGTAGAAGTGATAGGTGTAAATGGCATCCTTTTCCTTATAAGTGGGTAGGTTGAATGACTTTTTAAGTTCGTAGGGAATAAAGGAATTGTTGCTTTTCCCGGCAGGAAGCGTGCCTTCATTCACTGAGGTCAATATCACGGTCTCAAAATCCAAAACCCGCGATTCCAACATTCCCATCAATTGTAATCCCTGAAAAGGTTTCCCCTGAAAATCCAGGGACTTATCACTGCTGATTTCATTATAAAAATGATGCAGGGAAGAAATTGAATTAATATGTGGATAGGTGTTTGTCAAATCTGTTAAATTCCCAATTATTACGTGATATTGATATAGAAATTCCAGATTAAGAGGATCCTGATCATCATTTTTGATGACAAGTTTTAAACGATTTATCAACTCCTTAAAATTATGCAATGCTTCCTTAGGTGTAATTTTCTTATCTGAAAAACAAAGTGAGATCAACCCTGTCTGTTCTTTATCAAAAAAGTCCAGAATTTTATCTTTTGACAAATAGAGCAGGTTTTCTGCTTTAATAATTGCAATTACTTCATCTGACCTGAAATCAGTGCCTTTCTGGATCACGGCATTGCTTAAAACTGAGATTACATCTTTGTAATAAAAACGGTTATTTTCAATGGTCAACATTTCGAAGCACTTTTCAAATAATGCGGAGAATGGACTAAATTTTAAAGGATATCCCATAGTTATGTTCAGCGACCGGATGTTTTCCGGCATCGAGTTGAGCATAGGCAACAAAAGCGTTTCATCACCTAAAAC
>JAENXB010000389.1 GCA_016649785.1 Flavobacteriaceae bacterium | reverse complement strand
TATAATCTAAGCCAGCAAATTTAATTTATGACAAGCTATATGCAAGCCCTCTGGCTTTTTATATTAGCAATACCCATCGCATGCATTGCATAAACTGTTACCCAATGAAGAAATATTTCGGGAACCAAGGGACTTTTGTGTTAACCGAAGTCTGCAGGGCAAAACTTTATTGGAAAGAAAATTTTTTTACCTTTTTACGTGTGAGTATTGCTTTAGCCATTTCATAACAATTTTATTTCTTTTTTTAACTGGTTACAAGCTGCTGATAAATGATTGGAGTGGTTATATAATTGCAGGATTTTCATTGGTATGGATAGCCAACATCTATATGAGTTTATTCGGGCTTATCCGCCAGGATATTAAAAAGGGAAAAACTGAAATTAAGGAAATGGAGGAAAAACTGGATAAATAAATTAAGGCAACTGCCAAAAGGAATGGACCATATATCATTTAAAAAAAGAAATATTGAACATTGCAAAACAATTTTTGAAAATATCTATTATCCAATATAGTGAAAAAGTTTTTTTCCATATCAATAGTACTTTTGTTGCTGACATCAATGTTACACCTTACTGTGGCAACACACTATTGCGGTGGAAATGCAGCAGCGTTAAAGGTCTCGCTTAGCGGCAAGTTGGCTTCCTGCAGCATGGAATGTACTGAAGAGAGTACTCCAATACCGGGAAACCGTCTGGCTACACATTGCTGTGATGATGTTGTAACTTTTTATGCAATCGACAGTAATTACACTCCTTCATTTCCTGTTGTTCCAGACTTCTATCAGTACAATTTGCAGGTTTTCAATATACCTGCAGGATTACCTGTTCACCCCTCTGCAGGTTTAACATCTTTATATACAAATGTAAGTCTCCCGGATGCACTGATGTCCACCAGCGTGGACCTCTCCGACATTTGTATTTTCCGTATCTGAAATTTTCCATTCCGCTATTTTGTAAATGAGCTATAATCCTCATTTTGCAATATCTTCTTTATTTTAATTCCTCTTTATAGTTTTTACAATACTATAAACAAACAAAATGACAGAAAAAAAAAGTGAAAAGAAAGAAGCAGTGAAAATCTACACCTGCTCAATGCATCCTGAAGTGAAGTCAGATAAGCCCGGCAAATGCCCAAAGTGCGGAATGGACTTGATAGAGAAAAAATAGAGTAGGTATTCAAAATATTCGGTCAATAGCGATACTAAAGGCCGGGCAACAGCGGAACTGAAGGCATCTTTAAATTTTACAAAATGAGTAATCAAAATTTCCAAAGCTGTATTGATGCCTGTGAGGCATGTGCAGAAGTATGTAACACCTGCGCCGCAGATTGCAAAGGAAAACCAGGAATG
>JAENXB010000184.1 GCA_016649785.1 Flavobacteriaceae bacterium | reverse complement strand
CAATGCGGTCAGCAGTTCATCTGTGAGCAAAGCTGATGGAGATTTTGAACTTCACTTTATTGAAGAAGGGGAGTATGAACTTCATTTCGCCTCTTTTTCTGACACAAACAGCAATGGCAGCATGGAATTTGAGGGTATGCTAGATGCCAGTTCTGCTACAGCAATAGATTTACAGGCATTTTCTGTAGAAGCTAATACTGAAATTACCATGGAAGTAGTTATTGCCGGATTATTAGGTCTGTAAGGTTTTTTTTGTGGAAAATCCAAAAATCCAAAATCCAAAAATCCAAAATCCAAAAATCCAAAATCCAAAATCCAAAAATTCAAAACCCTGCCAGGGTAAAAAAAACCCTGGCAGGGTTGATTATATCTAAACCTCACAGGTTTTAAAAACCTGTGAGGTTTCATTGTATTTATTAGGTTTTATTTATTCAAAAGACTGCATATCTACCAATTTCCTGTAAATCCCGTTTTGGGATAATAAATCATCGTGTTTTCCTTGTTCTGATATTTCACCCTGATGCATTACCACGATCAGATCGGCATTCTGGATGGTTGAAAGCCGGTGTGCGATCACTATTGAAGTTCTGTTCTTCATCATATTTTCCAGGGCTTTTTGTACCAATTTTTCACTTTCGGTATCCAGGGCTGATGTTGCCTCATCCAATATCATTATGGGAGGATTTTTTAATACGGCGCGGGCAATGGAAAGACGTTGTTTTTGTCCCCCACTCAGTTTATTTCCGCTGTCACCAATATTCGTTTCCAGGCCAAGCGGTAAATTTTTCACAAATTCCCAGGCATTGGCTATTTTAAGCGCGTCAATAATTTCATCTTCTGTGGCATCGCTTTTTCCCAGGGATACATTGTTTTTTATGGTGTCGTTAAACAAAATTGAATCCTGTGTCACCAATCCCATCAACCCGCGAAGGGAATGTTTGGTGATTTGGCGAATGTCAATTCCGTCAATTTTAATGCTTCCCTGGTTTACATCGTAAAACCGTGTAACCAGATTTGCAATGGTCGATTTTCCGCTGCCGGATTGTCCCACCAAAGCTACTACTGTACTTCCTTTGGGGACATTTAAGCTGAAATTTTTCAGCACCAGTTCATCTTCGTATTTAAAATTGATGTTTTCAATCTCAACGGCCTGTTTAAATTCAGATAATGTGACAGCATTAGGAGCGTCCAATATAGTGGAAGGAGTTTCCAGTACGTCCATGATCCTTTCGGCTGCCGCATTTCCTCTTTTAACGCTATAGGAGGCCTTGGAGATCTGCTTTGCCGGAGTCAAAATGTTATAAGCCAGTCCCAAAAACGCGATAAAGGATGCCGCATCTAATGTTTGATCTACCAAAACCATTTTTCCGCCAAACCAAAGTATGATGACAATTACAAAGATCCCTAAAAATTCACTTGCGGGGGAAGCCAGGTTTTGACGGTTGATCAGGCTGTTTAAAATGATATTCAACCTATTGGTGGAATCCTGAAATTTTTCTTGGAACTGTCCTTCGGCATTAAAACCTTTAACTATCTTCAAACTGGACAGGGTCTCTTCAACAATGGATAAAAAATGACCATTTTCTTCCTGAGCCCGGCTGGATTGACTTTTGAGTTTTTTTCCGATCAGGGAGATGACAAACCCGGAGATAGGCAGGAAAACAAAAACAAAAATGGTGAGTTTGGCACTCAGCACAAGCATCGCTATAATGGTGAAAATAATTGTAAGCGGTTCTCTTACAATCAGTTCCAAAATAGATAAAAATGAATTTTGAACCTCATTTACATCAGCGGTGATCCGGGAAATAGTGTCTCCTTTCTTCTTTTCCGAAAAATAGGAAATAGGAAGGGAGAGGATCTTTTTATATAAAGTGTCCCTCACATCGCGAAGTACTCCGTTGCGAAGAAAAGTGATAAAAAACGCGGCTAAATATCCGAAGAGATTCTTTAAAAAGAACAATACAACTACGATCCCGCAGATAAATACTAGCGCTGAAACCTGGTCTTCACTCACCCGCTGGCTGATGCTGTAATTAAAAGATTCAATTGCGTAATCCTTTATTCCACCAAGTCCTTCCCAGGTTGGTTTCACATTTACACGTTCACTTTCGTCAAATAAAATATTGATTACAGGAATAAGGGCAATAAATGAAAGCGTGCTAAACAGTGCATAAAAGATGTTGCAAATAATATTTAAAACGGCAAATCGCTTATAAGGCCTTGCAAATTGAAGGATTTTTCTAAAATAGGTCATTTAGGATTGGTTATTCTACCTGTAGTTCAGATTTAATTCGTTTGATTTTTTCCTCCAGTTGTGCATTGATCTCATCAAATTCTTCAACCGAATCCAATTCTGTATTTACGCTGATATAAAATTTAATCTTTGGCTCGGTTCCACTGGGGCGGGCAGCTATTTTGGTGCCTTCTTCGGTATAATAGATTAACACATTGGATTTTGGCAGATCTATATTATGTTGAGTATGGTTCTGTATGTTTTTAGCCGTTGAAGCTTGATAATCTTCAATTAAAACCACTTTTTCTCCATCAATTTCAGTTAAAGGATTTTCCCTAAAATCTATCATCATTTGTTTGATTTGCATTTCGCCGTCCATGCCTTTTTTTACCAGGGAGATCAGTTCTTCGCGATATAATCCGTGTTCGGTATAAATTTCAAGCAGTTTTTTGTAAAATGAACCGCCTTTTTCCTTCATTTGGGCTGCAATTTCACAAGCGAGAAGGGTAGAAGTGGCAGCATCCTTATCGCGAACAAAATCGCCTACCATATACCCGAAACTTTCTTCGCCACCTCCAACAAATTTTAGTTCGGGATGGTCTTTAATAAGTTTTGCGATCCATTTAAACCCGGTAAGGACCTCGTAATATTGAGCCCCGTAACTTTCGGAAATATTTTTTAGTATTGGGGTTGAAACTATTGTTGAAGCCACAAAGGAATTACTGTCCAACTCCCCCTGTTTTTTCCACTGCTCCAACAAAAACCAGGTCATTACAACCATAGTTTGGTTTCCGTTAAGCAGGATCATATTATTGTTTAAATCCCTTACAGCTACGCCCAAACGGTCTCCATCGGGATCTGTCCCGATCACGATCTCTGCATTTTTTTCTTCGGCTAGTTTCAGCGCCATTTCCAAAGCTTCCGGTTCCTCCGGATTTGGAGATTTTACAGTGGGGAAGTTTCCATCTGGTTCAGCTTGTTCCTTCACCAAAAAAACATTTTTATATCCTGCTTTTTCAAGCACCTGCGGATTTACGGTAGAAGCAGTTCCGTGAAGGGAAGTAAAGACAATTTTAAGATTGTTTTTTGCTGATTCTGAAGTATCAAAACTTCCGTTTTTAACCGATGCTTCAATAAAAGCATTGTCAACTTCAGAATCTATAATTTCGATTAAATTTTTATTTGCTTCAAATTTGATCTCAGAATACTCCAGATTCCCAATTTCTTCGATAATCTGGTTGTCCTGCGGTGTGACCAATTGTCCGCCATCCTGCCAATATACTTTGTACCCGTTGTATTCAGGCGGATTGTGGCTTGCGGTTAAAACAATTCCGCAGTGACAATTTAAGTGTTTTACAGCAAAAGAAAGCTCCGGTGTCGATCTTAGATCGGAAAACAAAAATACTTTTACGCCGTTGGCCGAAAATACATTGGCAACAACCTGTGCCAACTCTTTGCTGTTATTTCTGCAATCAAAAGCGATTACCGCTTTTAATTCTTCCCCCTGAAATTCCTTTTTGAGGTAATTGGAAATTCCCTGGGTGTTTTTTCCCAAGGTATATTTATTGATTCGGTTTGGGCCAACTCCCATAATACCCCGCATTCCCCCGGTACCAAAAGTCGCGTTTTTATAAAAACTTTCTTCGAGTTCAATAGGATTATTGTCTATTAAATTGGCAACTTTCTGTTGAGTTTCTTTATCAAAAGTATCGGAAATCCAGGCATTGGCTTTGGCAAGTATTTCGGGTTTTATCTGGGACATAAGATATTATTTGAAAGCAAAAATAAGGATTAATGCGGTAAGTGGTCAATTAATCCCAATAGTTTTGCTTATCAAATATTGTTCTTTCTCTCTTTTGCTCCTCAAAATAAGTTCGCCCAGGAATCCGGCCAGGAAAAACTGGGTTCCTATTACCATTAAAATCAGGGCGATATAAAACCAGGGGTTTTGTGTAACCAGGATATTTGGCATCCCGTGGTACATTTTATAAAGTTTGGAGAGCCCGATCCAGGTTGCGGCAATAAACCCGAAAAAGAACATTAAAACTCCCAAAGCTCCAAAAAGGTGCATAGGCCTTTTTCCGAATTTTGAAAGGAACCAAATGCTCAATAAATCCAGAAACCCATTGATGAAGCGTTCCATCCCGTATTTGGTTTTCCCATACTTGCGCGCCTGGTGCATGACCTCTTTTTCGGTAATTTTTGTGAAACCCGCGTTTTTGGCCAAAACCGGGATATAACGGTGCATTTCGCCATAAACATCAATGTTTTTGACCACTTTTTTGCGATAGGCTTTCAGGCCGCAGTTAAAGTCGTGCAATTTGAGTCCGGAGGTTTTACGGGCTGCTGCATTGAACAATTTTGAAGGCAGATTCTTAGTCAGGACTGAATCGTAGCGTTTCTTTTTCCAACCTGAAACCAGATCGTATTTTTCGTTTTTGATGAGATTGTACAACTGTGGAATTTCTTCGGGATTATCCTGTAGATCGGCATCCATTGTAATAACTACCTTGCCCCGGGCTTTGAGGAAACCCGCGTGTAGGGCCTGGGATTTTCCGTAATTCCGATTGAATTTTATCCCTTTTACCGATGGATCTTTTTTTGCCAGAGCAGTGATGATCTTCCAGGATTTATCGGTACTGCCATCATCTATAAATATAATTTCATAAGAATAGGAATTGGATTGCATCACCGATGCAATCCAATTGTACAATTCAGTTAAAGATTCCTCCTCATTCAGAAGGGGAATTATTATGGATAGTTGCATTAAATTTTATTTAGTACCTATGCTTCTTCAGAGGGATTTTTATTTTTCATGATCAAACCTGCTATTAAGGATATTATAAGGCCAAAAAACAAGTTGCCTATTAATGAGAATGCCATGATCATCCAGGGAGTGCTAAATTTAGCACTCATTTCCATCATTTTATCCATTTGAGCCTGGGTTAGATCCGGATTGGTTTCCATCATTTTTTGTTGGCTCATTTCCATCACCTGTGACATATATTCGGGTTCTATATAATTCATAAGGAGATATGACCAGATCGCAGTAATAATTCCGCCTATTACGGCAATTCCAATACCAACCTTTAAAGCGTCCGCTAAATTTAGGAACCCGTTGTTTTCAGCTTTGAAAGCGTTGATTCCATAGGAAATTACGCCTATTAATATTAAATAGCTAATTGCGGCGTAAATTAAACTAGGATCTATGTAGGCGTTGGTAACATACATAATTACCCCCATAATTACAGAAAGAATTCCGAAGAGTATCCCGAAATTAAGGACAAACTTTTTAGCCTCTACTTTTTGAATTTCCATATTTGGTTAATTTGATTAGTTAGTTTTCACAGTTAGTTAACAAATATAGGAAAACGTTACAAACCACGGGATTTTAAGTTTTAATGAAATGCTTTAAAATTTAAGCTGAAATTTGTTTGTGGTTTATTAAAATTGATTAAATTTGCCACTCGAAAAACGAACAGCATTTTAAAGAATAAAGAGATGAAGCAAGGAATCCATCCGGAAAATTATAGATTTGTAGCATTTAAAGACATGTCCAACGAGGAAGT
>JAENXB010000129.1 GCA_016649785.1 Flavobacteriaceae bacterium | reverse complement strand
TTTTTTTGAAAAGGGCATCGGTCTCCGGGATACTGTGATCGCTCTTTGCAGCAATTTCCTTATAAAATGCTTCATTTTGTAAAGAAGTGTCAATCCTGTACCGGGTTCTAATATAATCATAAAAATGATGTATTTTTTTTAAGGCAAGGGCTTTGTATTGCTTTTGTTCCAAATATAGATCGGCAATAGTTCCTGAATATTCATAGGTTTGATTTTTTAAAGGTTCAACCACGGAAATTGCGCGTTGTTTTCTTTTTCCTTCAAAAATTATGAATAAAACACTTCCGAAAAGGGCAAAATAATAGGCCCATTTTAAAGCCCTGTTTTGCAATAAAATGTAAAGCGGCGAGGTGTAAAAGGCTTTTCCGGTCTTGTAATAACGGTCCCAATACACAGTTTTGGCAGTGTCGATATAGCCTAAAACAGCTTCGGCATAAGTATAATTTGATTTCGAAAGCAGGAAATAATTGCTGAATGCTTCCGGCATACTGTACATATAAATCCTTCCTTTTCCAAATTCAGCTTTTATAAAATTCACATTTGTCCCATCTGCTCCTTTAAACGATTTTAATGCTGAAACACCTAAAACTGTGTTATTCAGGGTGTCAATTTTACTGAAATAAACCAGCGGAGCGTCATGTTCATATTTGAAGGGAACTGATTGCTTTAATTTGGGATGAACCAGATTTATGAACGGTTGTGAGGAAAAATCTGTGCCGGGAAGTTTTATGGCCGTCTCAACCTTGAGCGTATCCAGCAGATTTTGGCTGAAGGAATTTGCCGAAAGAAACAACGTATTTCCACTGCTAACCCAGGTCAGTAATTTTTTCAATTCGGCATCGTCAAAACTCAACACATCATTTAAAAAGAAATAAGTTCCTGTATTTTCTTCATTTAAAAATTCAAAAGGGGGAACGCTGACTTTTTCTATTTTGGTGGAAGAGCTTTCTTTCCAGGAATTGTAAAAAACAAAACTTCCTAAGGCAATTTTATCCGATTCCAGGTAACTCGGGTTCCAGTTAACGGGTTCAGGTTCTGTGGCCTGGAGATAGGTCAGGAACAAAACCAATAACAAAATTCCGCCAAAAGCTATTTTAAAACTTTTATTCATCCGAAATTATTTTTATGGAAGTTTGAAGATCCTGAAAGTTGGTTTGAGCAAGATGAAAATCTGGTTCTGTAAGGGAAAAACTTCCGTACCAGATAAAATCATAGATCCGCATTACTTTTTTCAGTTGGGCCCGAAGTCTATCTGCTTTTATTTCATTTAAATATTCTGAATTGGTTTTCTGAAATTCGTAGTTGATCAGTTTTTTTTGATGGAGTTGCCGAAGTAACTGAAGGTAATAATAACGAACGGCAAGTCGGAAATCGCCATCTTTTATCGCGTCATCTATCAGTTCTCCGATATTTTCAGATCGCACAATATTTTCTTCATCATTTAAAAATACCTGCGGGGCTTCCTGTTCTTCCAATAAAGACCTTGCCGGGATTAGCTTTATAAAAAGCCAGATTATCAATCCAATAAACGCACCCAGGATGAGATATGGCAGGATCTTTAGTAAAATCGCCACAAATTCGTAAGCCTTGTAATCCCCGAATAACCAATCTGTAAATTGCTGATAGCGCGTATTTACCCAGCGTTTAAACCGGGTCCACCAACTGTCATTTTCAGCTGTTTTTAAATAATCAAAGGAGGGATCGGTTTTGAGATCGGCTATTTTTTCAGTATTAAAATCCAGCGGGTTCAGGTTTGTGGTTGCATCATATTGTACCTGCTTTTCTTCCAGGGAAAGCGAATCCTGCGCCTTTACGGCAATAGAGCAGAATAAGATGAAACCGAATAGAATCCAGGATAACCTCATAGCATTTAATCTCCTAATTTATCAATAGTTTCATAAGTGCCCGTGAGATTTTTATGTTCATTTAAATTGAAATATATAAAAGCTAAGGCAATAACGAAGATGGAGGAGAGCAAATATTGAATCACTGAAGAAATAACGTTGAGCAGGATAAAAACCCAATCGGAATAGGAAACAGGATCGGCGAGAGAGCCTTCCTGGGCAACGGCAAACATTTTCATAAAAGTGTATATAATAAGTGGTAGCTGGAAAACCAGTCCAATTACATATACAAGCAGCCAAATGACCACTATGGAGAAAAATGTGGTCCACCAGTGATCTTTAACCAGTGAAAAGCCATGAGAAATTGAATCGCCCAGGCTCATTTTATTAAATACCAAAACCGTTGCCGCCAAGCTAAGAGGCACCATCAGGTAAATTCCCGGGATTATAAATAATATCAATCCAGTAAAAACAATAACTGCTGAAATGATAAAAACCATAAACAGTTTTCCCAGATCATCCTGGGCCCCGGTTTTGATTTCGGCTTCATCCACAGTGCCATTATTTTCAATATAGGATTTTATATAATGAAGTATTGTGCCGTAAAGCGAAGCGTAAAATAATAATAAAGTAACTGCCAATATAAAAAATGAAATGAGAAATTCTTCGGATTTCCCTTCCATTGCCGCTAGCGGACTTCCCGCTACTGTATAGGTATAATAAGCCAGTGCCGCGATCAATAAAATGAAAGTGGGCCCGACAACCTGGGTAATACTTTTGATGAGGGTTTTGTAATTTTCCCTTAGAAACTTAAAGGTCACACTAATTATTTCCCCAAGTTCCCGTTGTTTTTTAAATTGAATGTATTGGTCTTGCATGCTTGTATTTTAGCTTATTTAAATATAATGGATAATACACATAATAAAACAAAATGCTCAATAAAGAAAGGCTTATTATTAAAATGGCCAGCCAATCGGGCATATTGGTTTGACGCGTCACAAAACCCTCCAGGAATCCTGCAACTATAAAAAATGGAATGGTGCTCAACACTATTTTTAATCCATTTTTAATGCCCTGGACAAAGGAAGTCAACCTCGTATAAGTTTGGGGGAACAGAATGCTTTTGCCTACTACCAATCCGGCGCATCCGGCTATTATTATTACAGATATTTCGATTGTGCCGTGGATCCATATTGTCCTGGCCGATTCCCAAAGCATTCCGTTTTGATAAAAAAAGTATTGAAAAGAACCCAGCATGATCGCATTCTGCATTAAAACAATCGCAGTGCCCAATCCTGCTAAAATTCCTAAAGTGTAAGCCATCAGTGCAACCCTGATGTTATTTATTGTTATTCCCAGGAACATATCCAGTTGTCCCATTTCTTTATAGACTGCCATGGGATCATTTTTTTCGATATTTTCCAAAGTCATATTAACATAAGAATCCCCTAAAATTGCCCGCACAAAAGCCCCATCGCTGGATGCCGAAAAAGCACCCACTGCTATGAATATTGCAAAGATCAGGAAGCTAAGCAGCAATTGTTTTTGAAAATTATAAAACATCAGGGGAAAGTCCTTAGAATAAAACCTCCAAAACGCATTTCCCGGTTCTTTTTTATTGGTGTAGATCATTTGGTGGGCAGATGCAGCCAATTCATTTAAATAAGCAGCAGTGTTGCTTCCGGGATAAAAGGTTTTTGCATAGCTTAGATCGTCAGTAACTTCCAGGTAAATCACAGAAATAATTTCTGGTGAAATTGATTTTTTATCGTGAAGCTCCTGTTCGAATTTAAGCCATTTGTTCTTATTTTGCTTGACGAAAGCAGCCTCTCGCATAGGTAGTTTATATTTGTACCAAAGAAACGTATTAAATGGATGATTTTCAAATAGAAACCGCTCAAAATATAGGAATACATCAAAATGTTGCAGGAATAGGGGATAGGATTTTGGCCTTTTTGTTAGATATTTTAATTATTGTGGGATATGCCATTCTCGCATCTTTTGCCATTGCCGGTTTGGGACTGGATCAGGGGGAACAGTGGGTTTATTATTTGATAATAGGTTTGCCTGTGTTTTTATATTATTTGCTCTGGGAAACTTTTAATAACGGGCAATCTCCCGGAAAATCGGCACTTGACATTCGGGTTGTGAAACTGGATGGTTCCCGGCCAGGGTTTAGCCAATATTTAATAAGATGGTTGCTCAGGTTGGTGGACATTAGTTTTAGCAGTGGAAGTATTGCGGTGGTTACGATCCTGTTAAACGGAAAAGGTCAGCGTTTGGGAGATCTGGCCGCAGGGACCACCGTGATTACCGAAAAAAAACAGCTCAATCTTTCTCAAACTTTATTAGTGGATATCCCCGATAATTATACACCTCGGTATCCCCAGGTTACTTTGTTGAAGGACAGGGACATTCAAAACATTAAAAGCGTATATCAAAAGGCCAAAATCCGGGGAAATCATAGGGTGATTATAAGCCTTTCAGAAAAAATATCCAAAATTTTAGAGGTGCATCCTGAAGAACGCCCGGAAGAATTTGTGCAAAACGTGCTTAGGGATTATAGTTTTTACACCCAGGAATAGGAATTATTGTAGCTATGAGTTCATAAAGTATTGAGTGCCTAAAATAGTCCTCAATTTTGCAGATGATACAAGAAAACAATTTTCATTTTTTTTTATCCAAACAACTAATTTTTAATTGAATCCTTCTGTTTTAGTTAGTTTAAGTTCATTTGTATTATTTCTAAGTACTTCAGACTTTAGGCATTTTAAATACTGATTTATTGCGAACTATTCTATTATTTCAACTTTCATCCTGATATTGAGCAAGGGCCATTCGCCTTCTCCAACATCCTGTTTGGCGATAACATCAACCACATCCATTCCTTTGGTAACCCGCCCGAATACCGTGTGGTCATTATCCAGGTGATGCGCCCCGTTTTGGCTTAGTACTATAAAAAATTCAAATGGGGAGGAGGCCTTACTCACGTTTTGCTTGGCATATTTAGCAGCTGAAAAAGCTCCACGGGTATGCCTGTGGCCGGCCTCAAATTCACTGGGAATTAAATATGCTCCAATATTATTCCTTTTATCGCTGGTCTCCCGATTATCTGAATTTCCGCCCTGGATAACAAAACCTTTTGCCACCCTATGGAAATAAGTCCCGTTAAAATATCCGCGTTTGGTTAAATAGATAAAATTTGCGCGGTGCAAGGGCGTGTCATTATAAAGCTGAACTTCGATATCTCCAAAACTGGTGCTGATCTTTATCCGGTTTTCGGGATTTTCCTTTCCAAATTGAGTTAAAAACGGGATTAATTCCTCCTGCACCAAAACCGGATAATCACTTAATTTTATTTCGGGTTTCTCTTTATTAGGGGCTTCATTTTCCTGAATTTTCAGGCTGTCTTTTTCCGGTTTTGCAGTGTTTAACGGGGCCTTTATATTATTATTTCTCGATTTTTCCTTATCTTCACAACTTGCAAAAATTAGGAATAGTAGGCTTAGAACTATTGAAAGATGTCGTGTCATGGATTTTGATGAATTTAAATATAAGATTTCAAATTTAAAAAATTTAAAACTTCCCGGGGAGGAAGCTCAACATAAATTGGCTCCAATTTTACGTATTAAGGAATTGGAAAAATTGGACATTGCAAATAAAAACCCAAATAAAAACCCAAATAAAGCCGGGGTAATGGCAGTTTTTTATCCTAATAAATCAGATCAAACCAATTTTATTTTGATTTTGAGAAAGACTTACAAAGGTGTACATTCCAATCAGGTTGGCTTTCCGGGGGGGCGCCTGGAAATTTTCGACAAAAACCTTGAACATACCGCATTAAGGGAAACCGAAGAAGAAGTGGGTATTCCTAAGGAGGAGGTAGAAATAGTTAAAAAGCTGACTAAACTCTACATTCCCCCGAGTAATTTCTGGGTGCATCCGTATGTGGGTTTGATTGAAAAAACCCCAATTTTGGTGCCTCAGAAATCGGAGGTGGAAAAGATTTTGGAAGTAAATATAGATGAGTTTTTAGATGAAAAAAGTTTGATCAAACAAAAACTCAGTACATCTTACGCCAGTAATATTGAAGTTCCCGCATTTTCGCTTAACGGTCTCGTTGTTTGGGGCGCTACGGCTATGATGCTAAGCGAACTAAAGGAATTACTGAAAGAAATATTATAAATGGAATTACTACCTTTGAAATTCTCTTAAAATCAGATCAAAAAAAACATACTAAAATAATCAGGAAATTTATGAGATGGTTTAAAAGAAACCCGTTTGGACATATTCTTTTTTTTAAAAAGTGGCTCATTCGCATTTTTGGATTTATTACCCATCAGCGGTATTGCGGTTTTAATGAATTGAGAATTGAAGGTTCTGAAATCATCAAAAACCTTCCGGACACTAATGTGCTTTTTGTATCCAACCATCAAACCTATTTTGCCGATGTGGTGGCCATGTTCCACGTATTTAATGCCAGTTTGAGCGGACGGGTGGATTCAATTAAAAATGTAGGATACATCTGGCAACCCAAAATGAATGTGTATTACGTAGCGGCCAAAGAAACCATGCATGCAGGATTACTCACCAGGATAATGGCTTATGCCGGTGCTATCACGGTAGAAAGGACCTGGAGGGACAAGGGTAAGGACGTAAAACGCGAGGTGAATTTAGGTGATACCGAGAATATTGGAGTGGCATTAAAAGACGGGTGGGTAATAACTTTTCCACAAGGAACCACAAAGCCTTTTAAACCGATCAGGAAAGGAACAGCGCACATTATCAAACAATATAAACCAATAGTAATTCCGGTAGTAATTGATGGATTCCGGCGTTCTTTCGATAAAAAGGGCTTTCGGATCAAGAAACGGGGAATCCTTCAATCTTTTCAGATTAAACCAGCACTGGAAATAGATTATGAAAATGAAACTATTGAAGAAATTGTAGAAAAACTGGAATATGCCATTGAGCAGCATTCTTCCTTTTTAAAGGTGATCCCACAGGTAGAAATTGACGATATGGAGAAATTGAACGAGAAAAGGAAGTGGGAGTATTAGAGCATAGAAAAAAGACTAAAGAAGTTAGAAGTACGAGGTGGGAAGTTCGAAGTTCAAGGCAACAAGACCTGGAAATGTTTGAAGTATGAGGTAAGAAATACGAAGTTCAAGAAAAGGATATTCAAAAAGTTAACTATCCATTTTTGATGCTTTCTGCATCTCTTTCACCGTTTTGGTACTTCCATCGTGGCTCCATCCAGGAGGACCAAAAACATACATGAATTTATGTCTCCAGTTTTTGGTTTTTTTGGTATCCTCCCAAATATTTTGGTATTCGTGGGTTAGGATAATCCATAAATTGTATGAATTAGGTGGTGTAGAAACCCCATATTCTATATCAATTGAAGAATCCATCTCTTTCCAGGTACCAAAAATTCTGTCAAAAACATTCAAAAAACCTCCGTGGTTTTTATCCATGTATTCCAGGTTCTTCGCGTGATGCACCTGGTGCATTGTATGGGTGTTCAGGAACTTTTCTACAATTCCCATTTTAGGAATATATTTTGTGTGCAGCTGAAATTGCCATAAGGCTTCAATTCCAAGGCATACCACCAACATTTCCGGCGGAAAACCAATTATCACTATCCACATATAAAAAAATGGTTTGTAGAGAATTGTGAACCAGCCATTGCGAACCGCTGTTCCAAAATTAAAATTATCAGAAGAATGATGCACTATATGAGCGGCCCAAAAAAACCGTATCATATGGTTTTCCCGGTGAAACCAATAATAGGTAAAATCGTCTAAGAACATACAAAAGATCCATATATACCAGGCGTATCCAAAGGATTCCCACCCCATAATATTCGTCCTAACCCCTTCAATAACCGGGTTAAAAAGTTCGTAAGCAAAATTAAATATGAGAATGACAGAAACGGTTTTTATCAATGCCGCGATTACCGCAGATCCAATACCCATAGACAGGCTGGAAAGGAGGTCTTTCCATTTATACAGGTCTTTGTTGTGGTGGGTTTTACTGTAGGTTAGTTCTAATAGGATAAGTCCTAAAAAAACGGGCACCCCATAAACCAGGGGGTTTGTAAATTCCATTTTTATGAATTTTTAATATTTGAGGGAAAACCGATTTTTTGCAAAAGTAATGAATTTTAAGGTTTTTAAAAAA
>JAENXB010000077.1 GCA_016649785.1 Flavobacteriaceae bacterium | reverse complement strand
GTTTTAAGTGTCCTGTATAACGTAGTCCTTTCCGCTTTGTAAAAAGCAAGCTCGATATCGGTAAGGCTGGTGGCTACCAATTGCTTTAACAGGAATTTATAGACCAACAAACGCATGGCGGTTGGCTTTACTTGTTTTTGTATTAAAAAATCTTCAGTTTTTTTCATAATGGAATTTTTTAATCAACTTAACCTTAATGCCCGTGTCCACCACCATCTTCGCTGTTTTTGGCCGTAGCCAAAAGTGTATTGGCATCTTTTATCACAATCCTGGCAGTCTCAAAATTCACGCCTTTTTCAACAGCATTTACCTGAATAATTCCCATTTCTGATATCCCGGTAGTAACCTCTAGCATTTCATAATTATTTTTTACAACACCATCTTCTGAGGTAGTACCTATATTAATAAAAATGTAGTTTTTAGAATTAAATCTAACCACGGCATCTTCAGGCAAAGTGAAACTTTTTGAGGTACCAGTTTCAATTCTTGCATTCACAAACATTCCCGGCCAAAGGTCATCATATTCCTCTTTTAAATGCCCGTGAACAGTTATGCTTCGATCTTCCCTTACACCACTTCCAATTAAATACACCTCCGCTTCTCTCCAGCTATCGGGTTTATTCGCTAAAGTAAAACGAATTTTTTGACCATTTTTCACCTTATTTATATCACTCTCATAAACCGTAAGCTCTACATGAAGGTCCTTTGCATCGGTTAGGTCCATTATTTTATCCTCAGGTCCCACGTATTTCCCAATATTGCTAAAAACCTCGCGTACTTGTCCATTTACCGGGGAATAAATATTAACTGCCGAACTTATTTTACCGGTTCTAAGGGATTTTAAGTTAACACCAATCATTCGCAATTTTTCTTCCAAAGCACTAATTCGTGCACGATTGGAATTGTATTTACTTTTTGCCTGTTGGAAAACTTTTGCAGAGGACACCTGTTCCTCATACAAAGTTTTCTGCCGATCGAATTCAGTTTTTAAAAAGTCCCCTTCCGCAAGACTTTCCAGATATTCTTGTTGAATATCCACAAATTCAGGATTTTCAATGACCGCGAGCAATTGCCCTTTTTTAACACGGCTCCCCGGTAACATTTCAGTGAATTTTAGAAATCCCCCATAAGGAATGTTTATAGAAATATTTCCCTGGGGCGGCACATCTATCATCCCATTCACACTTATTTCATTGCCTAAAGTTCTTAATTCTGCCTGGCCAACTTCTATCTGCGTGTTTTTAAGTTGTCCGTCAGAAAGTTCTATGATGTTTTCATTTTCTTCGGAATGTTGCGTTTGCGTTGCTTTATTGTCTTCTTTTTCTGTTGAATTGCCACAACCTATAACAGTTGCAACAAGAAGTAATCCTGATATTTTTAAAAGAGTATTTTTCATTTTAGTATTTTTTATTCAGAATCCCCGTAGTGAATTCTAATTCTGTTTTTGTTTGATTGTATTGATTGATTATTTCCAAATAATCAATTTCTATTTTAGCTGCTCTGTCCAGACCCTGAATATATTCCACGTAGCCAACTTCCCCCTCTTTGAAACCTCTTTGTGCCTGTTTAAATATTAACTTTGCCTGAGGGATAGCATTTTCGGAATAATAAACAATGCTTTTTTGAAGTTGATCCATTCGATCCAACAACATTCGAAATTGTGTGTTCATTTTATCGTTCATCGCCTCATATCTGGCGGCATTTTCTTTCATTTTTAATTTCCCTGCTTTGATTCTTGAAAATTGTGGTTTTGCCCAAACAGGAATGGATAATCCAAGCATCACTCCTGAAAACCTATCGGAAGAATCAAAAACCACCGGATCTCCGGCTAAATTTTGACCGGGACCATTAAATGACTGATTAAAATAGCCGAGGGTTAACTCCGGTAATAATTTTAAACTTTCCACCGAGTTTTCCAGGCGGGAAATTTCTATTTGTTGCCTGTACCATTGTAAAGTTGGATTCTGCAGACTATCGCTTTCAGAAATTAATAAATTATCCTGAACTAAAGCCTTCAACTCCACAACTTTAACCTCAACGCTTTCTTCAACATTAAGCAGTTCCATTAATTGATTTTGATAGCTTCTGATGGCCGTTTTGTTTTCTTCCTGTTGCACTTTTATTTCCGCAACCCTTGAACCTGCAGTAGCTCTTTCCAACAAATTACTTTCTCCGGTTTTAAACCGGATTTCTGCCGCACGATTAAAATTCTTATAAATACTGTCCTGCAATAAAAATATTTCCTGCCTGCTTTTTTCGAACAATAAATTAAAATAGGCAGATTTTACCCTGGCAATTAATTCATTTTTAGTTTGTGCTTCCAGAAACCCGCTGCTCTTTACCTGAGCTTTATTAAGTTTACTTCTCCCGGTATAAACGGTTGGAAAAGCAAACCTCTGACTTACACTAAAACGTAAATCATCATCATAAATACTATTTGTTTGCCCATATTCCGCATTAAATTCGGTATTGGGAAGATTCCAACTTGTGCCTTGTAATGCTATAGTTTGTTGTGTTTCATATTTTGAAGCCTGCAACTCAGGATTGTTATTAACAGCAGTATGAATCAATTCATCCAGGGATTTATAATTTTTCTCAGGTTGTACTTCCTGTGAAAAACCTGTATTTCCAAATCCTAATCCAAAAATCAACAATAGAATTGCAGCCTTAGGTGTTTTCTTTATTCCTTTTTCAAAATAATAGTAGAGGATAGGAAGGACAATTAAAGTTAATAAAGTGGCAGATATTAAGCCTCCAATTACTACTGTTGCAAGCGGACGTTGCACCTCTGCTCCCGAAGATCCCGAAATTGCCATAGGCAAGAAACCGAACGAAGCCACAGCAGCAGTCATTATAACAGGCCGTAATCTGGTCTTGGTCCCCTGATAAATTCGCGGAAGAACATTTGTCATACCCTCTTTTTTGAGTCGGTTAAATTCTGCAATTAATACAATGCCATTTAAAACTGCTACTCCAAAAAGTGCTATAAAACCTACTCCCGCAGAAATACTAAAAGGCATACCTCTTATATATAGGGCGAATATTCCTCCAATAGCGGATAGTGGAATTGCAGTAAAAATCAATAATCCCTGTTTTATGGAGCCAAAAGTGAAATAAAGCAAGATAAAAATAAGCAGTAATGCCAAAGGTACGGCATAACTCAGGCGTTTTGTAGCTTCCTGTAAATTTTCAAATTGCCCGCCATATCCAACACTATATCCCGGTTCAAAATTTATTTGTCCGTCAATTTTCGCGCTTATCTCCTCTACCACACTTTCTACATCCCGATTCCGCACATTAAATGCTACCACAATTCTTCTATGTGTGTTATCCCGCTGAATTTGATACGGGCCATCTTCGATAGTGATTTCCGCAACTTGATTTAGCGGAATTTCTCTTCCATCCGGAGCTGTGAGATAAAGGTTCTGCACACTTTCAAGATTATTCCTGTTTGGCTTATCTAACCTCACAACCATATCAAAACGTCTATCTCCTTCATATACCAAACCGGCTGAGGCACCTGCAAACGCTGTTTGAATACTTTGATTTACAGCTCTAATATTTAAACCGTATTTGGCAATTTGATCTCTTTTAAACTTAATGACAATTTGTGCTACTCCGGTAACCTCCTCGATATAAATATCGGCGGCACCATCTACACCTTCTGCAATTCCACCTATTTGGCGGGCATAATTTGAGAGTTCTTCCAAATCTTCCCCGTAAATTTTAATTGCAACATCCTGCCGTACTCCTGTCATTAGTTCATTAAATCTCATTTGAATAGGTTGCTGAAAACCAAAGGTTACCCCTGGAATAACTTCTAAAGCCTCACTCATTTTATCGGCAAGTTCTTCTCTGGAAGAGGCTGAGGTCCAATCGTCCTTATCTTTTAAAATGATCATCAAATCGGCAGCTTCAATAGGCATGGGATCTGTAGGGATTTCTCCTGAACCAATTTTGGACACAACCTGTTCAACTTCAGGAAAATTTTCTAACAAAATTCGTTCAGCCATTGTGGTTGCCGCTATGGTGTTTTTAAGTGAGCTACCGGTCATTACACGGGTTTCCACCGCGAAATCGCCTTCTTCCAAGGTTGGTATAAATTCACCCCCCATAGAACTGAAAACCATCAATGAAAGAGCAAATAATCCAGCTGTTATCAATAAAACACCCACGCGAAAATTGATTGCTTTCTTAATTAAGGGAGAATAAATGCTATTGAAGAATGCCATTATTTTATCGGAAATATTTGGTTTATGAGAAGTGTTTTTACTTAAAGCCAGAGCCGACATCATAGGAACGTAGGTTAAGGACAAAATAAATGCCCCTAAAATTGCGAAACTTACGGTTTGCGCCATAGGACCAAACATTTTACCCTCGGTACCCACCAAAGCAAGAATTGGTAAATACACGATTAAAATTATTATTTCCCCAAATGCCGCAGAATTTCTAATCTTACTGGCAGATTGATATACTTCCTCGTCCATTTCCTTTTGAGTAAGTTTTCTGCTGAGTTTTAATGCTCCCAGATGGAACAATGTAGCTTCCACAATAATTACGGCTCCATCTACTATCAATCCAAAATCTATGGCCCCCAAACTCATAAGATTTGCAGAAACACCAAATACATTCATCATCCCAAAGGCAAAAAGCAGGGCTAATGGAATAACAGAAGCTGTAATTAGTCCCGCTCGTAGATTCCCTAACAATAACAGTAAAACGAAGATCACGATAAGGGCACCTTCCAATAAGTTTTTTGTTACCGTGCCGGTTGCATTATCCACCAATTTTGTCCTATCTAAAAATGGCTCTATCACTACTCCTTCGGGTAAGGTTTTCCTGATCTCCTCCATTTTAAGCTTAATACTTTTGATAACCTCGGCAGAATTTGCGCCTTTGAGCATCATGACGATTGCACTTACCACTTCCCCCTTTCCATTACGTGTAGCTGCTCCATATCTTACAGCACTACCAAATTGCACTTTTGCCACATCTTTAATTAGGACCGGGCTGCCATTGGGATTGTTTTTAACTACAATGTTACCAATATCTTCAAGGCTATTTACCAGGCCTTCACTTCGTATAAACAAGGCATTATCTCCTTTTTCTATATAAGCACCACCGGTATTCTCATTATTTGCTTCCAAAGCTGTGAAAATATCACTTATAGAAACATCCATGGCATTTAGCTTTTCAGGCGTTATGGCTATTTCATATTGCTTTAAATACCCTCCAAAGCTACTTACATCGGCAATGCCGGGAGTTCCCAATAATTGACGCTTGATAATCCAATCCTGAATGGTTCTGAGCTCTGTGGCATCGTATTCATTTTCGTATCCTTCTTTGGTAGTGATTACATATTGGTAAATTTCTCCCAGACCTGTAGTTAAAGGTGCTATACCAGCTTTTCCTGCTGAAGGAGGAATTTGAGCTTGTGCCTCGGTAAGTCTTTCATTAACCTGTTGACGGGCCCAGTAAATGTCTGTATCTTCTTTAAAAACAATAGTTACTACAGAAAGTCCAAAACGTGAAAAGGAACGAATTTCTTCTATTTCAGGGATGGTAGCCATTGTTATCTCTACAGGAAAAGTAATAAGCCGTTCTACCTCTACGGCAGCCAGATTGGGAGAAGTTGTAATAACCTGTACCTGGTTGTTGGTAATATCGGGAACGGCATCTACAGGAAGTTGCATTAAAGAATAGACGCCCCAAAGCATCAACCCGAAAGTTAGCAACCCAATGACCAGTTTGTTGGTTATGGAAAACCGTATAATTTTATTAAGCATTGTTAGACTCAGTTTTAATTTAGTTAAAGGAAAAAAGTGAATGACATAAAAAAATATCAGCCACGTAAGGATACAGTTATCCCGGGGATTGCTAAATTAAATTTGAGGAGGTTGCATAAAAGAAATAAAAATATCTTTGTGGATTTTATTCTTGTAGGGATCTACAAGTTTGGATATTTCAAAATTTATAGGCTCAAAAGCGACCGGATTGGATGTAATTATTTGACTGTTACAACATTGGCATTCGCAAAAAGGAGGACACATTTCGGTTGCGCCGGTATGATCCAAATGACCTTCGGCAATTTGCCCGGTTTCCACTGAAAAACTTGATCCATCATCGGCACATGGAACAAACGTAAGTACCAAAAAAAACAAGGACAATATGATCGCACTAAATTTCACAATGGCAAAAGTAAGCAATTTATCCTGCAATTGCGTTGCAAAAGGCAGCAACAAATAATCGCCTGCATTCTATTCAATTGGAAGCATATTCATCTAAAACCAAAATCCTAAACTAAAGAACCACAGGCCCTTTTTTGCCTCTGGAGAATAGGAATACTTCAATTCCACAGGGCCTATTAAAGTTTCTAAACCATAGCCCAATGCATAGCCTGTATAATCTGGGGCAGATAACCAATTTCCGGTAGAATATAGTTGATTTTCAACATTTGCAAAATTGGCGCTGGCTATGATGTGGTTTTTTCTGAAAATTTCATAATCCATTTCAATTAACGCTTTTATATAACTATCTCCGGAAATGCTTATAAAATCATACCCATAAAAAGGCACAAAATTGTTTATAAAATTATTGCCGTAACCTCCCAGGAAAAAGTCCAGAATATTGGTGTTGTCCTCTCCAATCCTAAAACCTGTTTCAGAAAAGATACGTGTGGTAAACTTATCTATCGGGGTAAAAGCATACCCGAATTCTCCCTTGGCTATCGAAAATTTTGAAAAATTTTGATTGTAATCTGAAGAAAACAAATACAGGTGAAAATCCCCGTCAAAATAAACTCCTTTTGTTGGAAAATACTTATTATCAAAACTGTCCAGTTTTAAGTATCCAAAGCTGCTATAATAGTTACTTTTATCAAAAACGGCGGAAGAAAAATTGTTATTCGGCTCATTCCCGAGGGTTTCCGAGCTGATCTTTAAATATTTATGCTCCAGACCCAGCCCAAACGAAAATATTTGTTGAAAAAGGGTTTCCACATAAAATTGGTTAGTAACATCCTGGTATTTTATCTCTATTTTATTGATCCCAATATCCTCCAAATCCGCATTTTCACGCACAAAATCAAACGCCACTCCTCTTTCGAACAGGTTGTATCGCGATTTTATACCAAAACTCCAGTAATACCCCTTGTCTATATAATATTGAAAATTATATCTGAAATTATCCCCCAAAATCACATCAACGGAAGCCACATCATTGGTGAAAAGGGTGCTTTTTCTGGTAAGGTTGATCAATGCTCCGCTTTTATATAAGTTATCATAATGCAGTGCCATTCGCAAAAAGGTTTTATTTGGACTTTCCTCCAGTTGCAATGCCAGGGTATAGGAACTGTCCTTGGGGATCAAATTGTAATTAATGCGGTCAAAATTGCCGGTAGCAGCCAGATTATTAATCCCGTTATATAAATCTTCCTGGGTGTATTCAGAATAATGTTTGAGCTGCAGTTTCCCTAAAATATAGGCCCTGGGATAACTGTTATTCCCGTCAATATTGAGGGAATTTATATGGAACTTATCTGCCCTGATCACTTTTTTTACACGGGGGATAGTTGCACCCTGCTTAGCGGCAATAATCTTGAGCTGATCCATTTTTTTACGGGCTGCAATCTCGCCCGAATTAATTATTGCAGATCCTTTGTCAAAGGAAAGCACGTTAAATTTTGTAATGTCGGGTTTTATATAAAGGTCTGTGAGCTTTATATTTTCCCGCATATGACTAATCGTCCTGAAATTGTTGATTTGGGTTAAAATATCGAACACGCTTCTCAACTGCTTTCGATCTGCCAGGCTATCCTGTACATCTACTCCTATTATTATATCTGCTCCCCGTTCACGAAGTTGGATTACGGGATAATTATTGGTCACTCCTCCATCTGTAAGCAGTTTGCCGTCTATTTTTACCGGACTAAATACCGATGGGATAGCGCCACTTGCTGAAACGGCTTTTGCAAGCGAACCACTTTCCAAAATAACCTGCTCCCCTGTTTCTACATTGGAAGCGATACAAAAAAACGGGATCGCCATCTTACTGAAATCCTGAATATTCCCCAGGTGCATTGTAAGCCGGGACATCAAATTATAAATATTCTGCCCCTTGGACAGGCCGGAGGGAAAGGAAATTTTAAAATCGTCAAAAGGAAGGGTGAGCACATATTTTTCTGTTTCCTCCTTTTCATAAAATGTTTTCGCGCTGCGCGGAACTTCATCCTGAATTAGAATGTTAAAATTGATCTCATGAAAGATAGAGTCCAATTGAGTTGCAGAATATCCCGATGCATAAAGAGCGCCTACAATGGCCCCCATGCTGCTTCCTCCTATATAATCAATTTGAATCCCCGCTTCTTCTATTACCTTTAAAGCTCCAATGTGAGCCAAACCTTTGGCACCCCCACCGCTTAAAACAAGGCCAATTTTCACATCTTTCTTTTCCTGGGTAAAGGAAAGGAGAGGTAAAAGGAACAAAAAGAGAATAAAGAATTTTTTCATTTAGTCCTGATGGTAATAATTATAAATTTTTGCAGCTCTGGCCGCACCTATCACCTGGGTCAAATCTTCCAAAGCGACTTCTTTTATCCTTTTTAAGGACCTAAAATGAGTTAATAATTCAACCACGGTTTTATCACCCACCCCCGGAATTGATTCAAGTTCAGTATTAAGAGCGGTTTTACTGCGCTTATCCCTGTGAAAGGTAATGCCAAATCTGTGAGCTTCATTGCGCAATTGTTGAATTATTTTTAAAGTTTCCGATTTTTTGTCCAGGTACATCGGGACAGAATCTCCGTGGTAATAAATTTCTTCCAGGCGTTTCGCTATTCCAATAATGGCTATTTTTCCCCTTAAGCCTAATTCCTCCAGAGCCTTTAACCCGGAAGAAAGTTGTCCCTTGCCTCCATCTACAATTATTAACTGCGGCAAAGCTTCGCCTTCGTTCAGCAATCTTTTATATCTCCTGAAAACCACTTCCTCCATAGATGCAAAATCATCCGGGCCTTCCACGGTTTTGATGTTAAATTTACGATAATCATTTTTACTGGGTTTTCCATTTTTAAAAACTACACAGGCCGCCACGGGATGTGATCCCTGAATATTGGAATTGTCAAAACATTCTATATGACGGGGCTCTTCACTTAAACGCAAATCAAGTTTCATTTGTGCCATAATTCGGTTTACATGGCGGTCGGGATCTACAATTTTCATTTGCTTGAACTGCTCCTGCCGGTAATACCTGGCATTGCGAATGGAAAATTCGATTATTTTCTTTTTATCGCCTAACTGCGGAACGGTAATTTTCACATGCTCTCCAACTTCTACCACAAAGGGCACATATATTTCTTTTGAAGTGGAATTAAAGCGCTGCCTTATTTCTATGATCCCCAACTCCAGCAATTCCTTATCACTTTCGTCCAGTTTCTTTTTCATTTCAATGGTATGTGACCGGATGATCGCGCCGTGGGAAATTTGCAGAAAATTGACATAACCATATCCTTCATCACTCACAATTGAGAACACATCTACGTCGGTTATTTTTGGATTGACCACGGTAGATTTAGCCTGGTAATTTTCAAGCACATCAATTTTGTTTTTTATTTGCTGCGCTTCTTCAAATTCCATACGCCCGGCATGAGCCTGCATCTGCTCCCTGAACTGCTGAAGCGATTCTTTAAAATTCCCCTTTACAATTTCCCGGATCGCTGCGATATTTGTGTTGTACTCTGCTTCAGATTGTCTGGCTTCACAAGGACCTTTACAGTTTCCCAAATGATACTCCAGACATACCTTATACTTGTCTTTTCTTATTTTATCCAAAGACAGATCGTAGTTACAGGTTCTAAGCTGGTACAAACCTTTGATCAATTCCAAAAGTGTGTTCACAGTTTTAAAATTGGTGTACGGCCCATAATATTCGCTGCCGTCTTTTATCAATCTGCGGGTAGGGAAAACCCTGGGAAAGCGTTCATTTTTTATACAGATCCAGGGATAGGTCTTGTCATCCTTCAACATGACATTAAACCGCGGTTGATATTTTTTAATAAGGTTGTTTTCCAGCAACAATGCATCGGTTTCTGTGGCCACCACAATATGCTTAATGTCGCATATCTTTTTCACCATTACCTCAATCCGGTTACTATCATGCTTTTTGGTAAAATAAGAAGTAACCCTTTTTTTAAGGTTTTTGGCTTTTCCTACATATAAAATCCTGTCGTTTTTATCGTAATATTGATAAACTCCGGGGCTTTCTGGCAGGGTTTGTACTTGAATTTTTATTTCGGGTGTTTCCATTACATCAAAGATATTACATATTCTTCGGAGCAGTAAATTAAGACTGGGCTGTTAATGTTAAAATTTAAATGAGTTATAAAGTTTGCGTTCATTATTTCGCTTTTTTTAAAAGCCTAATCTCCAAAACTGCCCCTAATGCACTAATAATAGACTGACGGAGCGCTCTGAGACATTTTTTATTCGGGCATTGGCGGCTAAAATGTCGGTGAGAAATAATTTGATATCATCTAATATGTTGATAATTTAGATTTTTATGAGAAACAAGAATTAATCATTTTATTACCTTGCACTTATGGAAAAAATAGTAATTGGCCGTTTTGAAAAGGCGGACTTCCCTTTGTTAGAATTAGAAAATATCTCGCTCAAAATAGATACGGGAGCCTATACTTCCTCCATCCACTGTGATAATATCGCAGAAAAAGACGATATGCTTTACTGTACATTTTTAGATGAAGAACACCCACTTTACAATGGAAAGGAATTCATTTTTAAAAATTACGATATTGTGTTTGTAAAAAGCAGCAATGGAATTATTCAAAAGCGCTACCAGGTACAATCTACCATAATAATTTTCGATAAAGTTTTTAAAATTTCGCTTTCTTTGTCGGCCCGGCAGGAGATGCGCTTCCCGGTTTTGATAGGGAGAAAATTCCTTACCAAAAAATTTTTAGTCGATCCCGAGTTAATAGACGTTTCTTATAATTTAAAAGCAAATGAACATAAAAATCATTTCCAGAAATAGCAATCTTTATTCTACTCAGCGTCTGATGGAGGCTGCAAGAAAAAGAGATCATACCATAGAAGTTATCGATCCTTTGAAATGCAATTTGATCATTGAAAAAAAGCACCCTTCCATTTTTTATAAGGGTAAGATGTTGGAAGGAACCGATGCCGTAATCCCAAGAATTGGAGCTTCGGTCACGTTTTTTGGGACTGCTGTTGTACGTCAATTTGAAATGATGGGAGTTTTTACCACCACAGAATCACAGGCACTGGTGCGCAGTAGGGATAAATTAAGGAGTTTACAGGTCCTGTCACGGGCTCGTTTGGGCCTGCCAAAAACCGTTTTTACCAATTATTCCAAAAATGTGGGCGAGGTAATAGATCACGTTGGCGGAGCACCTCTTATTATTAAGTTACTGGAAGGAACACAAGGTTTAGGCGTGGTTTTGGCAGAGACCAAGAACGCTGCCGAATCGGTTATTGAGGCTTTTAACGGCTTACAAGCCCGGGTGATTATCCAGGAATTCATCAAGGAAGCAGGGGGAGCCGATGTTCGCGTTTTGGTAGTAGATGGTCACGT
>JAENXB010000378.1 GCA_016649785.1 Flavobacteriaceae bacterium | reverse complement strand
GACAAGGTTACTTCCGGCTTTGGCATTTCGGCATCGGAGAATGTTCCGTATATCGATCCCGGAACCCCGGTAACCATGCGCGAAAGAGCCATAATCCGTTCTTCTTCTTCGCTCAGGGTGTGTTTTTTTGTGCGAAACATGTTTTCAAGTCCCAGTCGGTAATCTTCCAGTTTCGGTTCTTTTTTGATAAATCCATCAATCGTTTCCCAATCAGCAGTCAGAATTTCAGGTTCAAAAAATGCAGACCTGGCCCCAAAAGTTGAAAACAATTTCTGTAGCTCCTGTTTCATCCCGGTGTATTTCATGTTACGGGTATCCAGGTCCGAATTCAATCCGGCGTAAATGTATATTTTAGAAGCTTTTTTTGAAATTTCGGTATTGAATTGCAGCGCTTTGAGCAGATTTGAAGCAGATAGGGTCAAGGTTCCCTTGAATTTTTCAACTTCATCCAGTTTGGCTGTTAAAATATTTACGGAATCGCGCCATGCTTCATCAGATGGAAACAGCTCGTTTAAATTCCATTTGTATTTTTCAGGGATATCCTCCCGTGTTTTTTGGCTGAAACTATTAAAACTTATAAACACCAATAAAACAGACAGCACAAACACTTTTGATTTCAGTTTAAAAGATTTCATATTTCAGGTTTTTATTTTTCTAACTCAATTGGTATTCTTTGTATAATATTAATTACAAACACCATTTAAACATTCCGATTGATTCTAAAATCCGGTTTCCTTTTCCCATTCCCATCGTGAAAGACCACCCCAATCCATGTATCTTTTATATCCGGCTTTTTTTAGTTTTTTGGATACAATTCTCGCCATGCCGCCAACAGTGCAGTAGATAATTAAATAGGTGTCTATGGGGATTTCATTTAACCGGCTCATGATTGTTCCTGAAGGATATGATTTGGCAGTAGGAATATGACCCTCCAAATATGCTTTTTCAGACCTGACATCTATAATCCAGATGGTATCAACCGGATTTTCAACAAGTTTTTTCAACTCTGCAGGTTCAATGTACTTTCTTAAAACTTTACCTTCTGGCCCCGATTTTCCAACATAAACCGACTGTGCGGCAGCAACCTGAATAAATATGGTGAATAAGGAAAGTAAGATCAGTGATATATGTGAAATTTGCTTTTTGTTTGAATTCATGTTTTAACCGGTTAAAAATCAAATAGAAAATGCTAATAAATATAACCAAATAAGAAATTATAAGAATATTCCGGAAGAAAGCTAAGCTGCCCACATTGATTGTTTTTAGTGGTGTATAATCTTCAAAATCCGGTGGATAGAAAATCTGGTTTAATTACTAATTGTAATCATCCATTGGCCGGGTTCATTGATCTGAATTTCAAAGATAACATCGTAGGAAGAGGATCGGAATGAATTGGCAGTAGTATACGTGACCTTACAGTTGAATGGAAACAGAATATTATCAAATCCCTG
>JAENXB010000044.1 GCA_016649785.1 Flavobacteriaceae bacterium | reverse complement strand
CTGCTGTTTTCACCAATTCCGGCGGTAAAAACCAACGCATCCAAACCATTCATCGCAGCCGTATAAGCACCTATATATTTTTTGATCCTATACGCGTTCATTTCCAACGCCAATTTACATTCGTAATTGCCTTTTTCCGCTTCCGATTCAATATCGCGCAGATCGCTGTAACCGGTAAGACCCAACATCCCGCTTTTATTGTGTAAAACATCACTTACTTCTCTTGCTGTATATCCCAGGTGTTCTATCATATAAAAAATAACCGACTGGTCAATGTCACCGCTGCGTGTTCCCATAATAAGACCATTAACAGGCCCAAATCCCAGGGAATGGTCTATACTTTTCCCGTCTTTTACAGCTGTAATGCTGCATCCATTACCCAAATGAACAGTAATTATTTTTGATCGTGGTTTTTTAATTATCTGAATTGCTTGCTCTGATACATATTTGTGGCTGGTTCCATGAAACCCGTACACTTGTATCTTGTTTTCATATAAAAAGGAATTCGGTATGGCATATTTATGAGCCCTGGCTGGAATACTTCTGTGAAAAGCAGTATCGAATACCGCTACTTGCCTGGCTTCGGGAAAAATTTCTTCGGCAACTTCAATCCCGGTCAAATTAGGCGGGTTGTGTAAAGGTGCTAAGGAAAAAAGTTGTTTTATTTTTTCTTTTACTTTTTGGTCTATAATGATAGTCTCAGAGAAGGTCGCGCCACCATGAACCACTCTATGGCCGATGGCGGGTATTTCAGAAGCATTTTTAATCAATCCTTTTTTATCATCCATCAGTATATTTGTAATCTCTTTTAAAGCTACAGAATGATCAGGGATTTCCATTTCTTCTGTTATGGTAAAACCTTTTGATATATAATGCAGTTTTGCACCTTCCTGACCGATCCTTTCCACCAGTCCGGAAGCTAAAACCTTTTCTCCCGGCATTAAAATCAGCTGAAACTTTAAGGAAGAACTTCCTGAATTAATGACTAAAATATTTTTCATAAGTAGATTTTTATTTTTTTATCAGTCCCCAATGAAAATCGGGTGTAATTGCCTAAAATGGCTTCATCTTAAAATTTAAATTCCCTGTGCCTGAATTGCGGTTAGGATCACGGTATTAAATACGTCATCCACAGTACAGCCACGGCTTAAATCGTTCACCGGTTTGTTCAAACCCTGCAACATTGGGCCAATGGCCAAAGCGCCGGTTTCCCGCTGTACAGCTTTATACGTGTTATTCCCTGTATTTAAATCGGGAAATATCAATACACTTGCTTGTCCCGCGACTTCAGAATCTGGTAATTTGCTTTTACCTATTGTCATATCTACGGCGGCATCATATTGGATTGGGCCTTCAACTTTTAGATCGGGACGCAATTGCTTCACTATTTCGGTAGCAGTTCTTACACGGTCCACATCTTCTCCTTTTCCCGAGGTTCCGGAAGAATAAGAAAGCATGGCAATTTTTGGTTCTATTCCAAAGGCTTTGCTGCTTTCGGCAGAAGAAATGGCAATTTCGGCAAGTTCTTCAGCGGTAGGGTTGGGGTTGATGGCACAATCTCCAAAAACCGACACCCGATCTTCCAAACACATAAAAAACACAGAAGAAACTACTGAAACTCCAGGTTTGGTTTTGATAAACTGTAATGCCGGGATTATGGTATGTTGCGTGGTATGAGTTGCCCCGGAGACCATCCCATCTGCATGGCCTTTATAGATCATCATGGTACCAAAATAGGAGACATCGCTCATCCTGTCTTTTGCAATATCAAGGTTTACGTTTTTGTGTTTCCGGAGTTCGTAATAGGTCCTTGCATAGTCCTCAAAATTGGGAGATGAAGCGGGATCAATGATCTCTACTTTATCTAAATCCAATTTAATTCCAAGGTTTTCAATTTTTCTTCTGATGGTTTCTTTCTCCCCGAGCAAGGTGATATCTACCAGATCCATTGCTATCAACCGTGAGGCGGCAATTAAGATGCGTTCATCTGTACCTTCAGGCAATACAATGTGTTTTTTTGCCTGCTGGGCCCGTTTCACCAAACTGTATTGGAACATTCGCGGGGTAATTCCACGTGGATTAAAATTGATGAGTTGCTCTACCAAAGGATCAAATAAAACATGTTTTTCAAAGGTGCTGATGGAGGTTTCTATTTTTTGAATGCTATTCGCGTAAATATTGGATTTAATAGAGCCTATGGCATTGGCGACATTAAAAGTTCCATCTTCTACAGATATAATTGGAACTATTTGCGACAATCCATCTATCAGTTTCAAAATGGTATCTTCGGGGATAAGACCTCCCGTTAAAATTATACCCGAAATTCTAGGATAATTACTGGAAATATTTGCCTGTAAAGCTCCCAAAATAATATCGGCCCTGTCACCCGGGGTAATTACCAAACTTTCATTTTTTAAATGATTCAGATAATTACGGAGCTGCATGGCACCAACACCAAAATTACCGGTTTGATTATCTAAATATTCTTTTCCGAACAAAACCTTCCCGTTCAACGCTACTAAGATTTCCTTAAGTGTTGGATTTACAAGTGTTTCAATTAAAGGTATGGCAAAAACACCGACTTCTTTCGGTAAAAAATCGCGCATGCCATCTAAAGCGATCTGTAGATTTTCCGGTTCAATTTTATTGCAAACAATGGACATCACCCTTACATCTTTATTGATAAAAGCGTGATAGGCCATTTGAAGGTTGCCCATAAGAACTTCCTTGGTTTTATTCTTCCCGCTGGCAACTATAATAACTGGGACACCAAGATTTTTAGCTATAAGTACATTTACATCAAATTCAAATACATTTCCTTCGCCTGAAAAATCGCTTCCCTCTACTAAAACGAAATCGAATTCATCCTCAAGTTTCTTGTATTTGCGTATGATGGTATCGATTATTTCACCGGATTCTCCTTCGTTGCGTTTATGGATTATTTCACTTCTGGTAAAGGCAAAGGTATTCTCGTAGGGTATTTTTAAATCGAAATAACTAAGAACAGTGTCAATATGATTATCCTTTTTTCCAATTTCTAAATCATCAATAATTGGCCTGAAATAACCAACTTTTACGGTTTTCCCCAAAAGCGTGCGCATCAGTCCTAATGAAATGAGCGATTTCCCGCTGTGGGATTCTAATGTCGCAATATAAATCCCTTTGTTCATGTTGTTTTAATTCTCTTCCAAAAATACGATTAGTGATAATTTAAAGCTTCATTTTTTGAATATTTGATTAAAAATAATACGAAAACGTTTTTTAATTTAAAATTCAATAATCAGCATTTAAATCTAAAGGGTGTAAAAGAGAAAAAATAAAGATTTGAGCAACTCCGGGAATGCTAGCTTTGGAATAAAAAATTAGAAACGGTTATTTTTCAGCCAATTCAACGGGCATAATCTCCAAATCATTACTTAATTCAATCTTCCAATTTTCAAGATTAATAGCTATATTTGCAGCCGCTTAGAAATAGGCGTTAAAAATTTAAATTTCAAATATGAAAGCCGGAATTGTAGGATTGCCAAACGTAGGAAAATCGACACTTTTTAATTGTTTATCCAATGCAAAGGCCCAAAGTGCCAATTTTCCTTTTTGTACTATAGAACCGAATATCGGGGTGGTTAACGTTCCAGATACCCGTCTGGAAAAACTGGAGTCTTTGGTCAAACCAGAGCGTGTTCTTCCTGCAACAGTTGATATTGTTGATATTGCCGGCCTTGTAAAGGGAGCAAGTAAAGGAGAAGGACTGGGAAATCAATTTCTGGGAAATATTCGTGAAACAGATGCTATTTTGCATGTGTTGCGTTGTTTTGAGGACGACAATATTGTTCATGTGGACGGATCGGTAAATCCGGTTAGGGACAAGGAAACCATAGATATGGAGCTTCAATTAAAGGATCTGGAAACAATAGATAAAAAACTGGAGAAGGTAAAAAGGGCTTCCAAAACAGGCAATAAAGAAGCTCAAAAAGAGGAAGTTGCATTGTTGAAGGTGAAGAAAGGCCTGGAAGAAGGAAAATCGGTGCGTGCGCTGGATTTGACAGATGCAGAAAGGGAAGAATTCATCTCGAATTTACAATTGATCACAGATAAACCGGTGTTATACGTGTGTAATGTTGATGAAGCTGCCGCAACTACAGGAAATGCCTTTGTAGATCTGGTTAAAGAAGCAGTAAAGGATGAAGATGCTGAGGTATTGGTTTTGGCAGTTGGAACTGAAGCCGATATTACCGAATTAGAGGAGTATGAAGAACGACAAATGTTTTTACAAGATATTGGCCTTGATGAACCCGGGTCGGCAAAATTAATCAGATCTGCCTATAAACTATTAAAGCTTCAAACTTATTTTACCGCCGGGGTAAAAGAGGTGAGAGCCTGGACAGTTCCGGTGGGAGCAAGCGCACCACAAGCCGCGGGAGTAATTCACAGCGATTTTGAAAAAGGATTTATTAGAGCGGAAGTAATTGCTTATGAAGATTTTGTGAAATATGGGAGTGAAGCAAAAGTGAAGGAAGCCGGAAAAATGAGGGTAGAAGGGAAAGAATATATCGTTAAAGACGGGGATGTGATGCATTTTAGGTTCAACGTATAGTATTGAGATTTGAGAAAAAAGAATATAGAAAATAGAGAAAAGGCATTAACAGGAATCTTCGGGAAATAAAAAGTGTTATTACTATTTTCAATGTTTAGAAATGGCAATACTATAAATTGCATCTGTCCAGATCAAATTTCTGGAATAAAAAACTCAGTTTCGCATATATCTCAAATCTCATATCTAACATCTCATATCTAATTAACATTTCCCCTTAAAATTTTGTTAATTACTTTGAGGCTTTCCTGATTTAACTTTTTGCGGGAAGCCTTATATTAGCAACTCAACTGCATTTGCCAATTATGAACCAAGAAACTAAATATACCGAAGATAATATCCGTTCCCTTGATTGGAAAGAACATATCAGGATGCGTCCGGGAATGTATATTGGAAAACTTGGGGATGGATCTACTGCCGATGACGGGATTTATGTCTTATTAAAGGAGGTAATTGACAACAGTATAGATGAGTATGTGATGGGCGCCGGTAAAACCATCGAAATTTCTGTTCAAAATCAACGCGTTATTGTGCGTGATTACGGTCGCGGAATTCCTTTGGGAAAGGTTGTTGAAGTTGTTTCAAAAATGAATACCGGAGGAAAATACGATTCCCGCGCGTTCAAAAAAACAGTTGGGTTAAACGGGGTGGGTACCAAAGCCGTAAATGCCCTTTCTTCAAGTTTTAAGGTTGAATCTACCCGGGACGGCAAATCCAAGTCGGCTGAATTTGAACAGGGAAATCTTATAAACGTAGAAGAACTCGAGGAAACATCCAGGAAACGCGGCACAAAAGTCACTTTTATTCCTGACGAAAGCATTTTCAAGAATTTTAAATACCGGAATGAGTATATTGAAAAAATGCTCAAAAATTATGTATATCTCAATCCGGGCTTGACCATACTTTTTAACGGCGAGAAATTTTATTCGGAAAATGGGCTGAAGGATCTTTTGGAGGACAGTATTTCTCAAGATGATCAATTATATCCAATTATACATTTGAAGGGTGTAGATATTGAAGTAGCGCTCACCCATAGTAAATCTCAATATTCTGAAGAATATCATTCTTTTGTCAATGGACAGAACACTTCCCAGGGTGGAACCCACCTTGCCGCATACAGGGAATCGCTGGTAAGAACCATCAGGGAATTTTACGGAAAAAATTATGAGGCATCCGATGTCAGGAAATCGGTTGTTACGGCCATCAGTGTTAAAGTAATGGAGCCTATTTTTGAAAGTCAGACTAAAACCAAGCTGGGTTCCACAGATATGGGCGGAAATTTACCTACGGTAAGAACCTATATCAACGACTTTTTGAAAACCCAATTGGATAATTACCTGCATAAAAATCCTGAAGCGGCAGAAAAACTCCAACGTAAAATATTGCAGGCTGAACGCGAACGAAAAGAACTTTCAGGAATTAGGAAACTGGCCAAAGACCGCGCGAAAAAATCGAATTTGCACAACAAAAAATTACGGGATTGCCGAATTCATTTGGGTGACAGTAAAAAGGAACGTTACCTGGAGTCTACCTTGTTTATCACCGAGGGGGATTCTGCCAGCGGGTCCATTACCAAATCCCGCGATGTTTCAACCCAGGCCGTTTTCAGCTTAAAAGGAAAACCGCTCAACAGTTACGGGCTGACCAAAAAAATTGTTTACGAAAATGAAGAATTTAACCTGCTCCAGGCCGCGCTCAATATAGAAGAATCTATTGAAGACCTTCGGTACAATAATATTGTGATAGCAACCGATGCCGATGTCGATGGAATGCATATCCGGTTATTGCTGATCACCTTCTTTTTGCAATTTTTTCCGGAGCTAATCAAAGAGAACCATCTTTATATTTTACAAACCCCGCTCTTTAGGGTTCGAAACAAAAAGGAAACCATATATTGCTACAACGAAATGGAACGCCAGCAAGCCATGTCCCAATTAAGCGGAAAAATAGAAACCACCCGATTTAAGGGTCTGGGCGAAATATCACCGGATGAATTCAAACATTTCATTGGCGAAAATATCAGACTGGATCCTGTGATGCTGGATAAGGATATGTCCATTGAAGAATTGCTGAGTTTTTATATGGGTAAAAACACGCCGGACAGGCAGGAATTTATTATTGCAAACTTAAAAGTTGAACTTGATCTGATTGAAGAATAGCCCATGAGGTTTAAAAATACTACTGAAACTAAACTTGTGCCTTCAGTCTACATGATCATTGTAGCTGCATTCATCACTAATATTTTTGTCAATATTGAACTGATGAATTCGGATACTGAAAGCACAATGACATTCAGTCATTTTCTTCCTAACATTGTTTTACTTCTTTTTGGAATCTATTTCCACAGGATCGCTCAATTATTTGATTTTGACAGCGATGGCGAAACCCTGAATTTCAAAAATAATGGGGTGGTTTTTTCGAAATTTATGGAGTATAGGGTAAAAAGAGCCGAATTTCCAAAATCGAAGTTGTTGGGATTTAAGGTAATGGATCTCGGGATCTATTCCATTCTTATAATTTATATCAGAAGCAGAAGTAAACGAGGATCGAGAAAATACCGTTTCAATATAACATTTTTGGCAAAAAAGAAAAAAAGGGGAATGATAGAATCGTTGAATAAGGTGTTGGAAAAAAACAAAGCAGTCTCTTAAATGGATATAGAAAACCAAGATATGTCGCAGGAAGGACAAGAGGAGCAACATCAGGAGGAGCAACATAATGACAAATTAATTCGAATTACAGGAATGTACAAGGATTGGTTTTTAGATTATGCCTCTTACGTGATTTTAGAGCGTGCCGTACCTGCAGTGGAGGATGGCTTTAAACCTGTACATCGCCGTATAATGCATTCCATGAAAGATCTGGACGATGGACGCTATAACAAAGTGGCAAATATTGTGGGCCATACCATGCAATACCATCCTCACGGTGATGCCAGTATTGGCGATGCAATGGTACAAATAGGGCAAAAAGATTTATTGATAGATGCCCAGGGAAACTGGGGGAATGTGCTTACCGGTGACCGGGCTGCTGCTCCACGATATATAGAGGCCCGCTTATCCAAGTTTGCCCTGGAAGTTGTTTTTAATTCAAAAATTACCGAATGGCAATTTTCCTATGACGGGCGAAAAAAAGAACCGGTTAACCTTCCTGTAAGATTTCCGTTGTTGTTGGCCCAGGGAGCAGAAGGGATTGCAGTAGGTTTGAGCACCCGTATTTTACCACATAATTTTAACGAACTTATAGATGCTTCAATAAGGCGTCTCAAAGGAAAAAGTTTTAAGCTGTATCCCGATTTTCCAACTTCCGGAGAGGCTGATATTTCAAATTATAATGATGGTTTGCGTGGAGGAAAAGTAAGGGTAAGAGCTAAAATTTCCCAATACGATAAAACCACCCTGGCAATTAACGAAATTCCTTATGGGACTACAACCACCTCTTTAATTGAATCGATTTTAAAGGCCAACGATCAGGGAAAAATTAAAATTAAGCGCATAGAAGACAATACCGCTGAAAATGTGGAAATATTGGTCTATCTGCCTCCAAATATTTCTCCGGATAAGACCATTGACGCATTATACGCTTTTACCACCTGCGAAAACTCAATTTCGCCTTTAGGCTGTGTGATTATTGATAATAAGCCGATCTTTTTAGGGGTGACCGAAATTTTAAGGCGCTCTACAGATCATACCTTGAGTTTGCTAAAAAGTGATCTGGAAATTAAATTGGACGAATTTGAAGAGCAATGGCATTTTGCTTCCCTGGAACGGATCTTTATAGAAAACCGGATTTACCGAGATATAGAAGAAGAAGAAACCTGGGAAGGCGTGATCCGGGCGATAGGTGAAGGTTTAAAACCACATATTGGTCATTTAAAGCGCGCAATTACCGAAGATGATATCGTAAGGCTCACCGAAATACGCATCAAACGGATCTCTAAATTTGATATCGATAAAGCTCAACAAAAAATTGACGCCCTGGAAGATGACATAAGCCAGGTAAAATATCATTTAGAACATTTGGTGGAATTTGCGATCGCTTATTTCGAGCGATTGAAAAAAGAATACGGCGTCGGGAAGGAGAGAAAAACCTTCTTGCGCTTATTTGACGATATTGAAGCATCCAAAGTTGCGATGCGCAATACCAAGCTTTATGTAAACCGAAAAGAAGGATTTATTGGTACTTCCCTTAAAAAAGATGAATTTGTAACCGATTGTTCCGATTTAGACGATATTATTTGTTTTACAGCCGACGGAAAAATAATGGTTACCAAGGTCGATGCAAAAACCTTTATTGGCAAAGACATCGTCCACATTGCTATTTTCAAGAAAAAAGATAAACGTACCATTTATAACCTCATATACCGGGACGGAAAAAGCGGGTCTTCTTTTATAAAAAGATTTGCGGTTACCTCTACAACCCGGGACAGGGAATACGATGTCACCCAGGGCAAAAAAGATTCCAAGATCCTTTATTTTTCAGCCAATCCAAATGGGGAAGCTGAAGTTGTTACCTTTTATTTAAGGCAGGTTGGCAGCATTAAGAAACTGAAATTTGAAGTGGATTTTTCCGATATACTTATCAAGGGCAGAAATGTCAAGGGAAACATAATTACCAAATATCCCGTAAAACGCATCGAGTTAAAAGAAGAAGGAGTTTCAACCTTAAAACCCAGGAGAATTTGGTTTGACGATAGTGTAAAAAGACTGAACGTAGATGAACGCGGAGAGTTATTGGGAGAATTTAGGGGAGAAGATCGGCTTTTAATCATTACTCAAGATGGAGTAGCCAAAACCATTAAACCTGAATTAACTACAAGATTTGATGATGAATTAATTGCCCTGGAAAAATGGGTCCCAAAAAAACCGATCACGGCAATTTATTGGGAAGCAGAGAAAGAACGCTATTACGTAAAAAGATTTGTGCTTGAAATTCCTGAAAGAGAAGAGCATTTTATTGGCGATCACGAAAAGTCGTTTTTAGAATTAATTTCCACAGATTATATCCCGCAGGCAGAACTGGTATTTTCCAAAACAAAGGGCAAAGATCAAAAACCCAATGAGATAATTAATCTTAAAGAATTTATTTCAGTAAAAGGTCCTAAAGCTCTTGGAAACCAATTGACTACTGATAAGGTTAAACAGATAAATTTAATCGATCCCATCCCTTTTGCGCCTGAAGTGGTTCCTGTTGAGGAAATTGAGGTTAAAGATGAGGAAACGGTCGAAAAGGAATCAGAAAAAGATAAAGTTTCAGAAGATCTAAAGACAGAGAAAGGCACTTCGGGTGAAAGTCAAACCAATCTATTTGATGAATAATGGGGATTCTTAAGGAATTCAAGGAGTTTGCGATCAAAGGCAATATGATTGATATGGCCGTTGGGATTATTATTGGTACCGCCTTTAATAAAGTCGTGGATGTTTTGGTGAAACAGATAGTGCTTCCTCCTTTATCGCTACTTACATCGGGAATAGATTTCTCGGCCAGAAAAGTCGTGTTGCGGGAGGGGATTGCTTCAACAGGGCAAGGTGTTGAGGAAATAAAAGAAATAGCAATCGGTTACGGCGCTTTTTTAGAGGCAATTCTCGATTTTTTAATAGTGGGATTTACCATATTTTTGGTGATTAAGTTCATGAACAGGTTTAGGAGAAAAGCCCAGGATCCTAAAAATAAAACTGTTGAAACCCCAAAAGATATTCAACTGCTTTCTGATCTTACCGAATTGGTTCGTGAACAGAATCAACTTTTGAAAAATGGAACAGGAAAATCCTGATCTAATCAATTTTCTTGGCCGTTCCCCGTTGTTTCTCGGTTTCGCCAACCATGCTATATTCAAAGGTGTAGGTATTTTTCTCTGAAGTAATGATCTTGATATGCAAGGCTTGTCGCTCTGCCCGATTTTTAGGATGCAGGTTCCTGATTATATATTCACAGTCATTGATCCATCTCACCGAGGAAGTATCTGTCTTTCCCTGAAATTTATCGATTTCAATAGAATCGTTCCTGATAAAGGTGGAGGTGACAAGCTCTCCGTTCAAATAAGACTCAAATTGGAAGGTTCCTGTTTTAAACTTAGCGCAATCCCGCTCAGGGGAATAACAGGCGTTAAAAAGGAACAAAACACATAAAAGCAAAAGGATTTTTTTCATTTAAATCATATTTTACAGCCAAAAAAGCCTTGGATTTCCAAATAAATACCGGGTATAGGCTTCAGGATTGCAAAATAAAGGTATTTAAGGTGAAATATCAATTTTCAAAGGCTTCAAAAGTTCCATCCTTATAAAAAATCACTATTTTTTGAATACTTTTTCCGGCGGAAGCAATTACAGAGTTTTTTTGTTCAGGAGGAACCTGCTTGATCTCCGGGATAATTTCGGCCCGAGGGGGAGTTGGAGTAGTTACAGCAGCAGGTTTATCTTCAACTTTAAGATTGCCCGGAAAATTTCCTGTTCCATTCAGCAGCCAGTACAATTCTACTTCGGGGTAGGTTTGTACAATTTTAAGCACGAAATCTAAACTGGGTTTATTTCTGCCGGATAAGATATGTGAGATGGAAGAGCGTCCTACATTGATGGCATCTGCAAAAGCCGCCGCCGACAAATCATAATAATTAAATATTTTCTGCAATCTTTTGGAGAACTTTTCGCTGTTTACCATTGTAAATATTTTTAGAACACATCTTCGTTCACAAATGTAACATATTGATTTCATTTGACCAAACCACAATTGTAAACAATTGACATTTAAATAAATTAAAGCTTTAAATAAAGTAATTTTAAAGCCTAGCAAATAGAATATTATAACTAGTATAAAAACGATTCGGAAAATTTCCACACAAACATTATCCCGATCCGACCCAATTGTTCACCATTGTAAACAAATGAATTAAATTTATATGTTTACAATTGTAATTATTGAATTATTTACTTTTGTGAACATGAGAAATGGAACAATACTTTATTCAGATTTTATCAGGTTATACTCCGGCTTCAAAGAGTTGGAATTAAACGGACGTTACATTACCTACTCGCATATTGAGAAACCTTTCCAGCGTTTATCATCAAAGTTCAGGACGACAATTATTGGTCAGTCTACATTGGGAGTTCCAATTAAATCAATTTTTGTGGGCAGCGGAAAAATAAAGATCCTGGCCTGGTCACAAATGCACGGAAATGAATCCACTACCACCAAGGCTGTATTTGATCTTTTAAACGGATTTTATCAATATGAAGGAAATGATTTTCTGAAAAATATAATGGAGCGCTGTACGCTGCAAATAATTCCTATGTTAAATCCTGATGGGGCAAAAGCATATACCCGTGAGAACGCCAATAAAACAGACCTAAACCGGGACGCAAAAAAGATGACAGAAATAGAGAGCCAGTTACTTCGCTCTGAATTCGACCGTTTTCAACCCGATTTTTGCTTTAACCTCCACGGCCAACGAACCATCTTTAGCGCCGGCGACCAACCAATTCCTGCTACCTTGTCTTTTTTAACTCCGGCTATGGACCAGGCAAGGACTATTACCGCTTCCCGGATAAAGTCCATGAGGGTAATTGCAGCTATCGTTAAAGATTTGCAGGAGTTTTTACCGAAACAAATTGGAAGGTATGATGATGCTTTTAACGACAATTGTACCGGGGATAGCTTTCAAAGTCTTTTTGTGCCAACCATCTTATTTGAGGCAGGACATTATAAAGGAGATTACCAGCGGGAAAAAACCAGGGAATTTGTAGTTGCTGCTATGTTCTCCGGATTAAATGCGATCGCTTCGGGAGCCTATAATGATCTGGAGTTTCAGGATTATTTTGAAATTCCTGAAAACAAAAAATTGTTTTATGATGTTATTTTGAGGGATGTTAAATTAAATGACCAAATAACCGATGTGGCGATTCAGTTCAAGGAAGTTTTAACAAATAATAAAATTGAATTTGTTCCAATTATCGAAAAAATAGCTCCGAATTTGTCCTTTTATGGACATAAGGAAATCGATTGTGGAAAAAAGAAAGTTAGTCTTGAAGGGCAGAAACCTCTTGGCGAAAACGTTTTAGTTAGCAATATCATTTTAAATAATGAAGTTTTGGCTATAAATTGTGAAAATAATTGAATATGGTTACTAATTATCTAATGAATTTGTATTATTTTTGTCGTTCAAATAAAAGCATTAGGAATTATGGCAAAGTATAAATTAGACGAGACAGATCATCAGATTCTCGATATGTTAATTGAGAACACCAGAACACCCTTTACCGATATTGCAAAGAAATTAAATATTTCGGCGGGTACTGTTCACGTTCGGGTAAAAAAAATGGAAGAGTCACAAATAATTTTAGGTTCTACACTTACTTTAAATTATGATAAATTAGGCTATGCCTTTATAGCATACGTGGGAATTTTTCTTAAAAATACGTCTCAAACCAAATTCGTATTGGAACGTATCAAGGATATCCCTTTTGTAACTGTTGCACACGTTACTACCGGAAAATTCAACGTATTTTGTAAAATTCGTGCCCGGAATACCCAGCACGCAAAAGAGATCATCTTTCAATTAGACGATATTGAAGGTGTGTACAGAACAGAAACCATGATTTCTTTGGAAGAAAGTTTAAATGATAAAAAGCGCTTGATGCACTCCATCTTTAAAGATGCTTAAATCTGATAAATTTTAATATACCCCTTTAAGCTAAAGAGTTTAAAGGGGTTTTTTTATATCTTCGAGTTAAAATCTTAAATCATTTATTTACTTTTTTCAAAATTAAAACCTGTATGATATTATCAGATCTTAATTCAAACGAATATTTGCCTTATTATCAAACTTATTTGGATTACCTGCCTGATGAGGAATTAATATCGCAATTAAAAGAACTAAGAAATCAATTTGTTGAATTCCTGGAAAAATTGACCCAGGCAGATTTAAACGGAAGTTATGCTGAGGGAAAATGGACAGTGGCACAAGTGCTTCAGCATGTTCTGGATACCGAACGAATTTTCCAGTATAGGGCTTTGAGTATCGCCAGGAAGGATAAAACAGCCTTGCCTGGGTTTGATCAGGATACCTATGTAACTGTTTCAAATGCAAACAACAGAAAGCTACCGGAATTTTTAAATGAATTTGTTATGGTGAGAAATTCGGGAATAGCCTTATTTGAAAGTTTTGATGAAGAAATGCTTAAGGAAATTGGAAATGCCAATGGAGCTCCTTTAAGCCCAAGGGCAGCCGGATTTATCACTGCAGGTCACCAAAAACACCATTTAATTCTGTTTAAAAAGCTTTATCTATTATAAATTCTGTAATGAATTACTGTAAAAGAGAACTCCAATCTAAAAAATAAATCAAATAGGTTGCGTCCTGCCGGTTAAAAATTTTTAAAAAATGAATAGATTAAGAACCTTTTTTAACCTCCTTAAAAAAACGTATATAAGTTGGAACAATAATGATCCGTTTGCTCAAAGTGCGATTATAGCCTATTACACCTTATTTTCACTTCCGTCTTTACTTATTATTATTGTATCAATTGCAGGGTATTTTTTCGGCAGGGATGCAGTACAGGGAAGAATCACCGACCAGATTGCTGATTTTATAGGTACCGATGCCGCCCTGGCTATAGAAAATATGATCAGCAGCGCAGCTCTTACAAGCAATTCTACTTTCGCTGTGATTTTTGGAATAGCTATGCTGTTATTTGGAGCTACGGGAGTGTTTTTTCAGTTAAAGAAAGCGATGAACAACATATGGAATGTAGCCTCCAGGAAAGATACTTTTTCAGGAATGATTATCGATAGAATAATTTCTTTTGGAATGGTGCTGGCATTAGGATTTTTAATGTTGTTGACTTTATTGATTTCGGCTTTGATCAAAATTTTGAGTGATTATATAAAAAGTTCAGCTCCTGTACTAACTTCAATTAGCCTGGAAGTAATTAATTATTTAATCTCTTTTTTCTTTATAACAGCTCTTTTCGCAGCCATATTTAAAATTTTGCCGGACATTAAAATTAGATGGAAGGTCACTTTACTCGGGGCAGCCCTAACTACGATCTTATTTTTAATTGGGGAGTTTTTGATTAGCTTTTATTTTGGAAAAAGCAATCCTGGTTCTGTTTACGGAGGTGCATCTTCGGTTGTATTAATTTTGCTTTGGGTGAATTACTCCTGCCTGATCCTGTTTTTTGGAGCGGAATTTACCGTGCAATATGCGGTTCATATAAAGGAACGAATTACGCCCAACCAATTCAGTGAACCAGCCATATACCAGGAAATGGAAAAACTAAGGATTAAAAAAGCAAAACTTGAAGAAGACCAAAAAGTTCTGGAAAGTTTAAAATCCAATTTTGATTACGAAGAAGAAGAATCTAAATCATCTGATTAATAAACGTTTAACTATTTTATTTGGTTTTTTAAGAACTTTTTATTAAAGATTCTCTAATGACTTAAGTAATTTTAAATGAAGGAATATGAACTAAATAAGATGAATAATGGAAAAACATATTGCCATTTTGGCAACCGATGGTTTTGAAGAAAGCGAATTGAAATCCCCGAAAGAGGCGATGGAAAGAGAGGGATTTAAGGTAGATATTATTAGTTTAAACCCAGGAAAAATTAAATCTTGGAGCCAGGGAAATTGGACCAATGAATACAAGGTAGATAATACTTTGGATCAGGTTACGGCTAAAGATTACGATGCTTTGGTATTACCCGGTGGAGTTATTAATCCGGATAAATTGCGCAGAAGTGAAGAAGCCTTAAATTTTGTGAAAGACTTTTTTGATCAAAGTAAGCCTGTTGCTTCCATTTGCCATGGGCCTTGGACTCTTATAAGTGCTGATGTGTTAAAAGGCAAAACCTTGACTTCATTTTATTCCATCAGAAAAGATCTGGAAAATGCAGGAGCCGTTTGGATAGATAAGAAAGTAGTTGTAGATGGTTCCCTGATAACTAGCAGAAATCCTGATGATTTACCCGTGTTTAATGAAAAACTGATCGAAGAAATAAATAAGAGAAAATCCCTATATCAACGTATGCAGTCGGTAAAGTACCCCTTGCAAAACAGCTATAATT
>JAENXB010000420.1 GCA_016649785.1 Flavobacteriaceae bacterium | reverse complement strand
CAAGAACATTATCAACATCTTTTATGCTTGAAATAATAGGGAGATAATTAGTCTCGGAACAAACTGGCTCAAGCACACTCCTTATAAACCAAGGTAATTTATTTTCTTCGTCTAAATATTTTAATTCACCATCTTCATTTAAGGAAGCAGGAATCCAAAATGGAAATACTTTTTTCAGGTTTTCGGATTTCTTAGCATGTTTTTTTTCTCCATTAAGATAAAATGGAGCTATTAAAACATTTGAATTAGGCACTTTGCAAATACCTTTAATATGCCTATCTTACAGGAAATTAATATTTAAATTATGGAGGATAGATTCAGAAGCCTTACCATTTTCGAATTTCAGCGCCGATTCCCTGACGAAGATGCCTGCTTTAAGTATCTCGCAGAATTAAAATGGGGAGATGGGTTTTGTTGCCCACAGTGTGGCCACACCAACTATTGCAATGGCAAAAGGAGACACGACAGGCAGTGTACCAGTTGCCACCGGATTTCTTCACCTACAAGCGGAACGCTTTTTCACAAGGTTAAATTTTCTATGCTGAAAGCCTTTTATATTGTCTACTATGTAAGCACAAACACAAAGGGCATAAGCAGTACCGAATTAAGCCGGAAGCTTGGGCTGAGGCAAAAGACATGTTGGCTTTTTAAAATGAAAGTGATGAAAGCAATGAAAAGCAGCGGAAACAACAAGATTGAAGGAAATACCGAAGTGGACGAGACAGTCGTAGGAGGGCAAGAAGAAGGCGTAGTTGGCCGCAAGAACAATAAAAAGAAGCTTGTCGTTTTCGCCATCGAAAGAAAAGGCAAGGGGGTAAGCCGCATGTATGGAAAGGTTATTGGGCATAGTAGTGCCAAAGAACTGGGAAGTTTTATGAAGTCGACAATTGAATTGACTGCAAATATAAAAACTGACCAATGGACGGGCTATACGCCCCTGGCCCATGATTTTGAAAACCTGATCCAAGTCCCCTCAGGAAAAAAAGGAAATAATTTCCCTGATTTACATAGGGCAATAATGCTTTTTAAAGGATGGCTAAGAGGCATGCATCATAATGTGGAATACCTACAAT
>JAENXB010000073.1 GCA_016649785.1 Flavobacteriaceae bacterium | reverse complement strand
ATCCGGTTGCATCCGGGCCCATTGTTGGCGATACCCCCTGAGGTAAAATATTAGCCGGAAGCGAATTTAATTTTTCCAAAACCCGGGTTCGCGACCAATAGAATTCTACATCCTCTTCAAAAATGATATAGATAATGGAAAACCCGAACATGGAGGTGCTTCTTATGGAACTTACCCCGGGAATTCCAAGTAAGGAAGTCGTTAGGGGATAAGTGATCTGGTCTTCAATATCCTGAGGAGATCGCCCGGACCAATCGGTAAATACAATTTGTTGGTTTTCACCTATATCCGGAATGGCATCCACGGGAACCGGGTCTTTGGGAAGAAAGCCTGTATCCCAGCCAAAGGGAGATGTGACCAACCCCCAACCTATGAAAGATGCAAGCAGAAGTACGGTAACCAAACGGTTGTACAGAAAATATTTTATGAGTTTATCAAACATTTTTTTGATTATTTTTAATGATATAATCCTGAAAGAGCAGGTGCAAATGATTTTCAAAAAAAACCACAACAATGCTTTAACGCCGGGAGCTAAATGCTTCGGCGGTCAAAAAAATCATCAAATAATCAAATAAGGAAAGTGTCGTTAAGAACGGGGATGTCCTTGACGATAAGTGGTGGGGTATAATTTTTATAAGGAATTACCTGTTGTGGCAATCCTTCGAATAAATTATTAAAAGAAAAAGTGAAGGCAGTTATAAACACCTGCTGATCAAAATCCATAGAATTAAAAGAGATCTTTAATTCATCCTGACCCTTTACTGAAATATTTTGATTGCTACAGCAATTATCCTGATCCATCACATCAGTCCCCGAATGGGAATGCATATCCATGCAACAAGTTAATGCTTTGGAGAAAACAGCCTGATCTACTAAAAAGCTTCCGCAGAAATGTTTATCTACGGTAAACGAAAAAGTTGAAACCAGCACTAAAAGTGCTAGAACAGTGGAAACCGATTTTTGAAATCCCTTTTTCATCGTTTATAAAGATAACAATATTTTTCCGAATAGATTATATTAATCTAAAAACCAATTGATTTAGAAAAAATGATGTATACAAAAGTAAATATTATGGTTTTATGCGGCTTTAGGTTTTCGTGGATAAACTTTCAAATTTATTGTTATTTCGAATTTTAAGCCGGTAATAGTAAAACGCCGGCAATAAGATAATGACAAATAACGGGTGGATTAAAAACCTTCGGACGTAAAACAACGCCATAAAATGTTGTTCTTCAATATTGAATATTAAAAACGCAAATATGGAAAAGCCTGCAATGAATAGGATTACATATAAAAAGAACGAGAATTTAAGTATGTTTTTATCCAAAAATCCCACATATAAAATTGCCAGGGAAAGTACAGAATTCATCCAAAATCGAAAAAACACATGAAGAAAAAATTTCCCGGTTTCAAATTGGGGAATAACTCCATGAAGATATTCGGCCCGGTAAAAATCGATTAAAGGATCATAAAAAAGGCTTTTTTCATAAAACCGGATAAGCGCCAATAGTGCCACCAAAATTCCGATCCCTATTATTCTGTATATCGCTTTCATAAAGCTGAAATTTTTGAAAAGATTCTCACCCAAATTATCCATAAAAGAAATACTGTCCCGTAAATAATCAGCGGAAAAACGATGCTGTGCAAAAATTCTGAATGTCGTGGATACTCATAGATCCCTATGGCCAAAATGGCAATTCTAAGAATATTCATCACATAAATTATCACGGTCCCGGCAAGAATAAACAAAAGTGTGGTTTTAATTTTTGCGAAAAATGAGAGCACAAAAGATGTGAAAAGAATAATGATGCTTATTGCATTGCAGCCTTCAACTACCCGCGCAAGGAAAACATCATTAATAAACAATTTCATGGACAGTTCCTCCTGGTGCGGAATTATTTTTGCTGAATATCCCAGGCTTTCTATAATTTTTTCACTTTGAACCGCTACCAGGTGGGTAAAAAAATCGGGGTAATATTTTTGGGATTGAAAAAATTCCAGATATCCATTATACAAAATAGAAAATATGAAATAGCTTCCCAAAAAAATGAGAATAAATCGAAGTACCGATTTGTATTTTTTAAATAGTTGGAGCAAGGGGAAATTCGGTTTTAACAAATTTATAGAAAATTACAAGGCCCACATCCTAATATTTTTAAATACTTTTACAAAAAAATTAGTGCTATGCCATTTCAAACATTAAAACCTCAGGTAGAATCTATTTTAAACAGCGGGGAGTTATCGGTAGATAACAGGTTAACCCAGATATGCGAACTGTTAAAAGAAAATATTCCCTATTATAACTGGGTGGGCTTCTATTTTAAAAATGGCGATAAAAACGAATTGAAATTAGGGTCGTTTGCAGGAGAACCAACAGACCATATCATTATTCCCTTCGGAAAAGGGATTTGCGGTCAGGTAGCCGTTTCAAATCAAAATTTTGTAGTTGCAGATGTAAAAGCACAGGACAATTACATTGCCTGCAGCATCCATGTAAAAGCGGAAATTGTGGTTCCATTATTTTTAAACGGTGAAAATGTAGGTCAGATAGATATAGATTCCAATACAGCAAATCCATTTTCAACTAAAGATGAACGGTTTTTGGAATTTGTAAATGAGAAGGTAGCGGAGATTTTAAGTTAGAAGTAGAAAATTAAAAAAGAAACAAGAATCAAGAAGCAAGAGAAAAGACCAAAAAAAATCTCAAATCATATATCTCAATACTAATATCTAATTTCACATTCCGGTGCGTATCGCTTCCACGGGATCCAGTTTTGACGCTGAAATTGCCGGTATTATCCCTGAGATCAACCCGATAACCGCGGAAACCGCAGTACCAATAAACATATTCCAGGGAGAAAGTATAAATTCAAAATCACCCGTAAACTGTGATGCGGCCAAAGAGACCACCCACACCAGGACCAATCCTATCAATCCTCCAATTACTGCAAGAATAACAGCTTCAAACAAAAATTGAAATAATATGAATTTATTTTTAGCTCCCAGGGATTTTTGTATTCCAATAAGGCTGGTTCGTTCTTTCACGCTTACAAACATGATATTCGCAATTCCAAACCCACCCACGAGGAGGGAAAATCCGCTGATTATAAGTCCTATAAAATTCATTTGCCCGGTAATATTATCTATTAGATCGGCAAATCCCTGCAACTGGTTCACAAAGAAATTATCTACTTCATCTGGTTTTAAGGCGCGGTAATTTCTCAATTGTTGTTTTAAAACCGCTATATATTCGGCATTATCTACCCCGTCATCCGGTTTCAATATTACTTGCGGGAAGGTGGACTTATTATTATCGCCGTAAACCCTTCGCACCACATTAACCGGTAACCATACGCTTGCATCCTTTGAATTGCCAAATAAACCGGCTCCTTCCTTTTCAAGAACTCCTATCACAGAAAATTTTCGGCCGTAAAGCCGAACTTCTTTCCCAAGGGGATTGCTGTCTCCAAAAAGATTTTGAGCAATCTCATGCCCCAAAACAATTACCGGAGAACCACTTGTAGATTCAGATTCATTAAAAAACCGGCCTTCGCTTATCTGCAAATCTTCAATTTGGAGATATTCCTGGGTAACGGCAGCTATATCTACGTTGGCAGTAGTTTTCTCTTCAAATTTAATGGATTCCCGGGGCACATTCATGGAAAAGCTGGCGGCTTCGGTATTCGGTAAATTTCGTTTAAGGTATTGATATTCATCATAAGACATATCAGGGAATTGTTCCCTTTTCCACCTGGGAATTTCGGTGGGCCCAAAGGAAAACCGCATTAAAATAATGGTGCTGTTGTCCAAGGAACTCAGGCTGCCTTTTATTTCACGCTGCAGGGAATCTACAGCTGCAAGCACGGCTATAATTGAAAAAATGCCAATAGTCACCCCCAAAAGCGAGAGAAAGGTTCGCAGTTTATTGTTTCGCAATGCGTTAATGGCAAAATTAAAACTCTCCTTTAAGACCCTTAAATAAATTAGCATAGTAAAATCAGGTGTTTTGCATAGATTAAAGATAAGACGCGGAGATGAAATTTTCGTTACATTTTTTTTGAGAAATAAAAGTTTAGATCTTCAAATTATTTGGTGATTTGGTTACTTTTGCAACCAAATCAAATTCAACACAATGAGCGATTTAAAATTGGCGAAATCTGCCCTGATTTCAGTATTTAGTAAAGATGGACTTGCACCCATCGCAAAAAAACTGCATCAACTTGGAATTACTATCTACTCTACCGGTGGTACAGAGAAATATATTAAAGATTTGGGAATTGAGGTCATCCCCGTAGAAGACCTAACTTCCTATCCTTCTATTTTAGGCGGAAGGGTAAAAACCCTGCATCCAAAAGTTTTTGGAGGAATCCTGAACAGACAGAACAATGCAAATGATGTTGCCGAAATGAAGGAATTTGAAATCCCTCAAATCGATATTGTGATCGTGGATCTGTATCCATTTGAAAAAACGGTTGCCTCGGGAGCTTCAGAAGAAGATACCATTGAAAAAATTGATATTGGGGGAATTTCCCTGATTCGTGCCGCAGCAAAGAACTTCAAGGATGTGCTTTGCGTTTCTTCTGTTGACGATTACACCGAATTCCTGGAATTGATCTCTCAAAACAACGGAGAAACAAGCCTGGAGGACCGGAAAAAATTTGCGGGAAAAGCCTTTAACGTTTCCTCACATTACGATACCGCCATTTTCAACTTTTTTAATTCAGAAGAAAGTGTTTTTAAACTGAGTTTCCAAAAAGGAAAAGAACTTCGTTACGGGGAAAATCCACATCAGAAGGGCACATTTTATGGGGAATTTGATGCTATTTTCGATCAATTGCACGGAAAAGAACTTTCCTACAACAATTTGCTGGACGTTGATGCCGCGGTGAACCTGATAGACGAATTTAAAAATGACAGCCCCACTTTTGCGATCTTAAAGCATAACAATGCCTGCGGACTTGCACAACGGGACACTCTTGTAGAAGCTTATAACGATGCATTGGCAGGAGATCCTGTTTCAGCCTTTGGAGGGGTTTTAATAAGCAATGTCAAAATTGACAAAGCTACCGCTGAGGAGATCCATAAATTATTTTGTGAAGTGGTAATTGCACCAATATACGATGCAGAAGCATTGGAAATATTAAAAGGAAAGAAAAACCGGATCATCCTGGTTCAAAAAGAAATAGAACTTCCACAAAAACAAGTGAGGTCCTGTTTAAACGGAGTTTTGGTTCAGGACAGGAATTCAAAAACCGACCGTCTTGAGGATTTAAAGTTGGTAACCAACAATAAACCCAGTGAAAACGAGTTAAATGATTTGATCTTTGCTTCTAAAATTTGCAAACACACAAAATCCAATACCATCGTTTTAGCAAAAAACAAACAATTACTGGCAAGCGGAACCGGACAAACCTCCAGGGTAGATGCTTTGAACCAGAGTATTGTTAAAGCCAAAGCCTTTAATTTCGATTTAAAAGGAGCCGTAATGGCAAGTGACGCCTTTTTTCCGTTTCCGGATTGTGTGGAAATTGCAGGGAATGAAGGAATTACGGCGGTAATTCAGCCCGGTGGCTCTATAAAGGACCAGTTGAGCATAGATTATTGCAATCAAAATAACATTGCAATGGTCATTACAGGAACCCGACATTTCAAACATTAAATTCACTACATTTACCTAACCTCAACATAAAATACTATGGGATTTTTTGATTTTCTCATTGAAGAAATAGCAATAGATTTAGGAACTGCAAATACTCTGGTAATACACAACGATAAAGTGGTTGTGGATAGCCCGTCTATTGTTGCTCGTGACAGGACCACAGGAAAAATTATTGCCGTGGGAAAGGAAGCGGCCCTGATGCAGGGAAAAACCCATGAAAATATTAAAACCATTCGCCCATTAAAGGACGGGGTGATTGCCGATTTTGACGCCAGTGAAAAAATGATAAGCATGTTTATCAAAGAGATCCCGGCATTAAAAAAGAGGATGTTCACGCCTGCTTTGAGAATGGTAATTTGTATCCCTTCCGGAATTACCGAAGTGGAAATGCGGGCGGTAAAAGAAAGTGCTGAGCGTGTTAATGGAAAAGAAGTTTACCTGATCCATGAACCTATGGCAGCTGCTATTGGAATTGGAATAGATATTATGCAACCTAAGGGGAATATGATCATCGATATAGGTGGAGGTACTACCGAAATTGCCGTGATTGCATTAGGAGGTATAGTTTGTGACAAATCAATTAAAATTGCAGGTGACGTTTTTACAAACGATATCGTATATTATATGCGAACTCAACACAATTTATACGTGGGCGAGCGCACTGCTGAAAAAATTAAAATTCAAATAGGTGCTGCGACCGAGGATCTGGAAGTTCCGCCGGAAGAAATGAGCGTTCAGGGACGTGATTTGCTCACCGGAAAACCTAAACAGGTTCAAATCTCCTATCGTGAGATTGCCAAAGCCCTTGATAAATCTATCCTCAGGATTGAAGATGCCGTAATGGAAACTCTATCCCAAACCCCGCCGGAACTGGCTGCAGATATTTACAATACCGGGATTTACCTTGCCGGTGGAGGATCTATGTTAAGAGGATTGGACAAACGTTTATCCCTAAAAACAGACCTTCCCGTGTATATTGCTGAAGATCCATTGAGAGCCGTGGTTCGCGGTACCGGAATATGCCTTAAAAACCTAAGCCGGTACAAAGGAATCTTGATAAAGTAGGACCTAAGCTATGCAGCAGATATTTAATTTTCTTATCCGCAATAAGAATAACATCTTATTTCTATTGCTGTTAGGCTTGTCTTTATTTTTAACCATTCAGTCCAATTCGTTTCACAAAAGCAAATATATAAGCTCCGCCAATTTTATTACCGGGGGAATTTACAATTGGTCCAATAATATTCAGACCTATTTCTACCTTGAAGATTACAACCAAAGGTTATTGGAAGAAAATAAGGAATTAAGAAAATTGCTTACTAATATTGAGGATACTTCCGCTGTTATAAATTTTGAAGATTCTACTTCCTTCAATGGGATTTACCTTTTTAGAACCGCTAAGGTCATCAACAATAACTATTCAAAAACCGACAATTACATCACACTGGACAGAGGGAGAAATTCCCAGATCAGCAAGGAACACGGGGTAATAACCAGCCAGGGAATTGTGGGAATTGTAGATCAGGTTTCAAAGAATTACTCCAGGGTAATTTCAATTTTGAACAGCCATTCAAAAATAAACGCGCAACTAAAAAAAACCAACCACTTTGGTTCCCTGATTTGGAATGGCAAAGATCCTAATGTTGTTCAGTTAATTGATGTGCCAAGATTGGCACCAATTAAAATAGGAGATACCATCGTAACCGGAGGAAAATCGCTTATTTTTCCACAAGGGATTCCAATAGGCAGTATCGAGGAATTTAAATTGGATCAGAATGAGAGTTATTATACAATTGAAATTCGTTTGTTTAACGATATGACGAACATAGGTTATGTATATGTAATTGAAAATAAAGACAAGGTAGAAATAAAAGAATTGGAAGGGATAGATGACTAATTCAATAATATCAAATAGCATCCGGTTTATCTTATTGATATTGTTCCAGGTATTACTCCTGAACAATATTAATTTTTTGGGATATATCAACCCTTATTTATATGTACTTTTTTTAATTTTATACCCTTTTAACACTCCTCAATCATTATTTATACTGGTATCATTTTTTTTGGGCTTAACGATTGATACCTTTGAAGACAGTGGGGGAATTAATGCGGCAGCCTGCGTTATTATCGCCTATATTCGTCCCGCGATCCTTAGATTTTCCTTTGGGGTGAGCTATGATTATCAAACCGTAAAACTCTCCAATACCCCGTTTGGCACCAGATTGGGCTATATTATGGTTATTGTCTTTATTCATCACCTGGTATTGTTTTCTTTGGAAATGTTCGATTTTTCACATATATTTCTGATCTTGAAAAAAACATTCTTTTCAGGTATTTTCACTATTCTGTTAATCCTGATCAGCCTGACCTTATTTAAACCAAAAAAGCGTTGAGAACATTATTGTTATATATCATCATTTTAATCACCGGGGTAGTTTTCCTTGGCAGGCTTTTTTATTTACAGGTTATCGATGAGTCCTTTGCCCGTTTATCTGAGGATAATGCTATAAAAGTGGTTTACGATTATCCCCAAAGGGGTTATGTTTTTGACAGGAATGGTGAGTTATTAGTTTCCAATCAGCCTTCATATGATGTTATGGCTATCCCCAGAAATGTAAAAGCATTTGATACCGCTGAAATTTGCCGGATATTAATGATCACACCCAAAGAACTTATTTCAAGACTGGACAAGGCCAAGATATACTCTCCCAGGCTTCCGTCAATTATTGTTCCTCAGCTCAATAAATCCGAATACGCGTACCTTCAGGAGAAAATGCGTAATTACACAGGATTTTATATTCAAAAACGATCCTTGCGTGATTATCAAACCCATAACGGATCAAATATTTTAGGTTATATCGCTGAAGTAAACAAAAAAATTATAGATAATAATCCCTATTATATTTCCGGGGATTTAATTGGGAAACAAGGTATAGAAGGTCAATATGAAGAATTATTGCGTGGAGTAAAAGGCGTTAAATACATTCAAAAAGACAGGTTTAACCGTGACATTGGTGCCTTTAAGGGAGGGATTTATGATACCCTGCCAAAAAAGGGAAAAGATATTACCTTAACAATCGATGCAGTTTTACAGGCCTATGGTGAAAAATTGATGGAAAATAAGTGGGGAGGAATTGTTGCGATAGAACCGGCAACCGGAGAAATATTATCCCTTGTTACCGCGCCATCATACGATCCAGCATTATTGGTAGGCCGACAAAGGTCTGCCAATTTCACTAAATTATATTATGATACTATTTCCCGGCCCTTATATGACAGGGGTTTATTGGCTGAATATCCGCCTGGATCACCTTTTAAAACCATGAACGCACTGATAGCTCTTCAGGAAGGGGTTGTAACCACAGAGGACCAATTTTATTGCAATCAGGGCTATACTTACGGTAGAGGAAGAAAAATGGGCTGTCACCGGCATCCTACGCCCCTGGCTATGATCCCGGGAATTGCACAATCCTGCAATGCCTATTTTGCAAACGTTTACAGAAGGATAATTGAAAAATATCCTTCTCCACAACAAGGAATGGATGCATGGGCAAATCATGTAAAAAGTTTTGGCTTGGGAGAATTTCTGGGGACAGATCTTCCAACAGGTAAATCAGGAAAAATACCCACCGCCAATTATTATAATAAAATATATGATTATCCTACCTATAAATGGTATTCAACAGCTACTTTGTCCAATGCCATCGGCCAGGGAGAAGTCTTAATGACACCTATCCAACTGGCAAATATGACCGCTGCAATTTCCAACAAAGGTTGGTTTTATACGCCCCATATTCTGAAGGAAATAGAAGGCCAAAAAATAAAGGATAAAGAATACACCAAAAAAAAATACACCACCATAGATGCTAAAAATTTTGAACCTGTAATTGAAGGCATGCACCAGGTTTATAAAAGTGGGACCGCATCAAGTTTGGGGATCCCCGGAATAGAAATTGCCGGAAAAACAGGAACCGCAGAGAATTTTATAAAAATTGGCGGAAAACGCGTGCAATTGACAGATCATTCCATTTTTATCGCTTTTGCTCCTGTAGATAATCCTAAAATTGCCATAGCTGTTTTTGTTGAAAATGGATATTGGGGAGGTCGTTATGCAGGAAGGATTGCAGGTTTAATGATAGAAAAATACCTGAAAGGCACCATCACAAGGACCGATATGGAAACCTGGATTTTAACCCACAGTTTGGAAGAGGAATATAAAAAACCTTATAGTGGCGAACCCTTTAGAATAAATCAATAATGTTAAAGAGCTCTGTTGGTTTTGACTGGATTACAATTTTGATTTATCTCATACTCGTAAGTTTTGGATGGATAAATATCTATTCGGCTTCCCTGGGCGACAATCCTTCTTCGATTTTTGATTTTTCTGAAGTATATGGGAAACAAGCCGTTTGGATACTTTTAAGTTTTGCCATGATCGTGGTACTTCTCTCTATAGAAGCCCGGTTTTATATGCGATTTTCCAGCGTAATTTATATAATTTCCCTTATTTCAATTTTAGGGCTCTTTATCTTCGGAAAAACCATTAACGGGGCGACTTCATGGTATGTAATTGGGGGAATAAGCGTTCAACCCGCCGAATTTGCCAAAGTAGCCACTGCACTTGCCCTGGCCAAATATCTGGGAGATATTCAAACCATTATCAAGGATTTTTCTAATCAAGTCAAGGCCTTTCTTATTATAGCCCTCCCGGCACTCATTATTTTACCTCAACCCGATGCAGGAAGCGCAATGGTATATTCGGCATTTCTTTTTCCTTTATACAGGGAAGGTTTATCTGGAATATACTTGGCTACTGGATTTACCGCGATCGCAATATTTGTATTTACATTATTGTTCGGACCTCTTTACGTTGCCATAGCAGTTGGGATTATCTCGCTGTTGATCTCATTTCAAAAAAGGAGAAACCGCCCACATTTTCTGTTTTTATTCATTGGAATATGTACGGCCATTGGTTACTCCTACTCTGTAGATTACATTTTTGAAAACGTATTTGAACAAAGGCACAGAGACCGTTTTAATATTGTGTTGGGACAGGAAGTGGATCCCAGGGGAATAGGTTATAATACCAATCAAAGCGAAATTGCAATTGGAAGCGGCGGCTGGCTGGGAAAAGGATGGACTGAAGGAACCCAAACAAAAGGCCAGTTTGTTCCCGAACAACACACCGATTATATTTTTAGTACCGTTGGAGAAGAATGGGGATTTCTTGGTACTTCCCTGGTGATCCTTTTATTTGTTTTGCTGATGTTAAGACTTCTGTTTCTCGCAGAAAGACAGAAATCCATGTTTCATCGGGTGTATGGCTATAGTGTAGTTGGCATTATTTTTCTGCACTTTCTGGTCAATATAGCGATGGTAATAGGCATTTTTCCCACGGTAGGTATCCCATTGCCATTTTTTAGCTATGGCGGTTCCGGCTTATGGAGTTTTACCATCTTGTTATTTATATTTATAAAACTGGATGCCGAAAGAATGTCCTACTGGTAAGCCGGGATTTAGGAAAAACCTTATTCCAATACTAATATCCAAGACACTTCAAAAATAATTACAGGTATTTTTGAAGTGGTTCAAAATTAATTTTGCTGTTTGGACCTGCGAATTACTTTGAAAATTAATAATCTGACCGGGTACATAATTAAGCGTTTTTTTTCAATGGTTTAGTTGTATTTTTGGAACGCCTGAAAATTAAAATATTGGTAGAATCGATGTTGGATTTTTCCAATGTTATAATAACGGTCACTTCTTATTTAACTTTCAGATAGTTGTATTCTTATTTTAGTAATTATAAAATGAAATTCAATTTCAAATTTTATTTCTTTTTGGCTACCATTTTATGCCTGAATATAGGATTTTCTCAAGAAAAACCTATAGAACAGGATACAACTCAGGTATATGAAAAAATTGAAGCCTATTCAAAGAAAAGCAAGTTTACATCAATGCTTCACAAATTGATTTTTGAACCCTCAAAAATAAAAACCTCTAACCCTATTAGTAAGCGAGAGCCGAAAGTTTACACAAAATATGATGGCAAGATTATCAGGAATATCAATATCCAAACTCTGGATCCATTTGGTTATTCTGTTTCAGATACTATAAAAAAAGCAGATAATTGGAGTGAACGATTTGGAAATCAAATCCATATCAGGACACGTCAATTAGCAATAAAAAATCTTTTGCTGTTTAGAAGAAACGAACCTTTAGATCCTCTTTCAGTAAGAGAATCGGAACGTTTGATAAGACAGCAACGCTTTGTTCGGGAAGTGCAAATCACAACAGAACCAATACCCCAAAATCCCGATTCGGT
>JAENXB010000316.1 GCA_016649785.1 Flavobacteriaceae bacterium | reverse complement strand
GATAAAGATAACGCAAGAATGCCAATTTATGAGGATTTTAGATGAAATTTTAGGATTTTTTTACGAAAACGTTTTAGTAATAATACTAGTATTATTCGATTTCTATCTTATTTTGGAGTGCGAAAAAGGCTCGTTTTGAGGCTTTTTCTTCGGCTTTCTTTTTGGAAGTTGCACGTGCTTTTGCCACCACCCTTTCATCAATTCTAAGCTTTACGGCAAAGTGCTTCATCTCATCAATTCCGGTATCCTCATAAACTTCGAAATTGAAATTTTTCTTTGTTTTTTGACACCATTCAATAAGCAGGCTTTTATAACTAATTACCTCCCCTTCCAGCTGCTCGATATCAACATATGGACTTATCACCCGATCAAAAATAAACTTTTTGCAATATTTATATCCCCTGTCCAAATAGATGGCTCCAATAAGGGCTTCAAATAAATTTCCATGGATATTGGCGCCAAATTGATCCTTGTCAATATTTGTTTGCACAAGCTCTATTAGATTCAAGTCTTCTCCCAATTCATTTAAATGTTTTCGGCTTACTACCTTGGAACGCATTTTTGTGAGATAACCTTCATCACCTCCGGGGGTGGTTTTAAATAAATATGCAGCGATAACAGCGCCCAACATGGCATCGCCCAAAAATTCCAGACGTTCAAAATTAACCGCATTTCCAAGCTGGTCTTTTTGATTCAAAGACCTGTGGGTAAAGGCTTTTTGATAAAATAATATGTCTTTTGGCCTAAAGCCTAATATCTTTTGAATTGCAACAAAAAAATTCCCGCTTTTTGAAGAACGGGAATTTAATATTTTTCGAATAAGGCTCATAATGGATTATTCGTCTAACTTTTTAAACAATACGCAGGCATTATGACCTCCAAATCCAAAGGTGTTGCTCATAGCCACTTTTACATCGCGCTTTTGCGCTTTGTTAAGTGTTAGATTCAACTCCGGATCTATATTCTCGTCAAAATTTTCATGGTTAATGGTTGGAGGTACTATTCCATATTTCATGGACAAGATTGCAGAAATTGCTTCAATGGCACCTGCAGCCCCCAACAAATGACCCGTCATGGATTTTGTGGAATTGATATTAATATTCTTGGCATGTTCCCCAAAAACCTTACCTATGGCTTTAAGTTCTGCAACATCTCCCAGAGGGGTTGAGGTACCGTGTGTATTAATAGCATCTACATCTTCCGGTTTTAATCCGGCATTTTGCAAACAATTTTTCATTACCGCAACAACCCCAATTCCATCCGGATGTGGAGCCGTCATATGGTAGGCATCAGAGGAAAGTCCTCCGCCTATAAATTCGGCATAAATTTTTGCGCCACGTGCTTTCGCATGCTCATATTCTTCCAAAACCAAAGCCCCGGCTCCTTCTCCCAACACAAATCCATCTCTGGTTGCATCAAAAGGCCTTGAGGCAGTTTCAGGGCTTTCATTCCTGGTGGATAGTGCATGCATTGCATTAAACCCTCCCATCCCCGCCAGGGTAATGGCAGCTTCTGATCCACCTGAAATAATGACATCACTATAACCTAGGCGAATGTTGTTTAAGGCATCGAACATGGCATTTGCCGCCGAAGCACAAGCTGAAACCGTGGTGTAATTGGGTCCCATAAAACCATGGCGTATCGAGATATTGCCCGGGGCAATATCTGCAATCATCTTAGGGATAAAGAACGGGTTAAAACGCGGTGTCCCATCGCCTTCGGCGAAGTTGATCACCTCGTTTTGAAACGTCTCCAAACCTCCAATTCCTGCACCCCAAATCACGCCCACCCGATATTTATCAATGGTATCCAATTCAATTCCGGAGTCTTTTATAGCCTCATCGGAAGCAACAATGGCATACTGCGCAAACCTATCGAGTTTCCTGGCTTCCTTGCGATCAAAGAAATCAAGAGCATCGAAATTTTTGAGTTCACAGGCGAATTTAGTTTTGAATTTTTCGGTGTCAAAATAGGTTATAGGAGCACAACCGTTCTTACCTGCCACCAAAGCATTCCAGTATTCTTCAATATTGTTCCCAATAGGTGTCAAGGCTCCTATGCCCGTAACTACAACTCGCTTTAACTCCATATTGTATTTTACTTTTTATTTTGCGTTTTCGATATAAGAAATTGCTTGACCAACTGTAGCAATGTTTTCTGCTTGGTCATCTGGAATCTGGATATCAAATTCTTTCTCGAATTCCATAATTAATTCCACAGTATCTAATGAATCAGCGCCCAAATCATTGGTGAAGCTAGCTTCAGTTACCACTTCATTCTCGTCAACACCTAATTTGTCCACGATAATCGCTTTTACTCTTGATGCAATGTCTGACATAATATTCTATTTTTAATTTTAATTAGACGGCAAAATTAAACAACTTTATTTTAAAATCGAAATTTAGTTTAAAAATG
>JAENXB010000171.1 GCA_016649785.1 Flavobacteriaceae bacterium | reverse complement strand
GACACCTCAAATTTAGCCGAAAGTGACTTTATTGACTGGGGACATGAAAAAAGTTATATCAACGCCATTGGAGTGGGGGAATGTGCCGGAGTGATTATAGATTTAATAGCTACCCTGTTATTTGAAAGTGAAGAGAAAATAGAGAATGCCAAAAATGCGTTGGAAAGAAAAGCCTGGGCAGACAGTATTTACCATTCCTACACTTCAATAGTGAATTCGGCGAAAGCACTTTTACTTGCCGAAAATCAAACCACCAATACACAGGCGGGGATTATTTCCCTGTTTGACGAATATTTTGTTGCACCTGGTAAAATTGAGCTTTCCACCTCATTTAAGGAATTCGCTTATCAGTTAAACGAAAATGAAGCTTCGGAAGCTTTCGCCAATAAATTTTTAGATGATGCGCAATTGTTCCTAAAAAGAATAGATGCATATAGAACAAAGGAGGTACAATATGAAAAATAAACCAAAACTTAGCGTTGTGGGTGCTGGTCCGGGAGATCCGGAGTTGATCACCATAAAAGCGGTAAACGTTTTAAAAGCTGCACGGGTGGTTTTATATGATGCACTCATAAGCCGGGATTTGCTGGAATATGCGCCCCAGGCTAAACATATTTTTGTAGGAAAGCGAAAAGATCTTCATACCTATAGTCAGGATGAAATTAATGAGCTTATCGTAAAATATGCTTATGAAAAAGGTCATGTGGTGAGATTAAAAGGAGGCGATCCCTTTATTTTTGGACGAGGAGCTGAAGAAATTGAATTTGCCAGAAGCAAAGGTTTGGAAACCGAAGTAGTTTCAGGTATTACATCTTCAATCGCAGTGCCGGCAAATGTTGGGATTCCATTGACCAAACGTGGAATTTCAGAAAGTTTTTGGGTAATTACGGGAACCACTTCAAACAGGAAACTTTCGGCAGATGTAAACCTGGCGGCCCAATCTACCGCCACCGTTGTTATTTTGATGGGGATGGGGAAATTGGCTGAAATTGTACAAACCTTTAAAGCTTTCGGAAAAGGGGAAACCCCGGTGGGGATTATTCAAAACGGAACGACCCTTAATGAACGTTCCGGTTTCGGAAAAATCAGCACTATTGAAGAAATCGTGGAAGAGAAAAACCTGGCTTCCCCTGCAATTATCGTGATAGGGGAAGTGGTGCGGGAAAAGCTTCAGTTTCAATCGGTTTTTGAGAACATCAAAAGTATTGTGAAAGTTTCCGAAGCAAAATTTATTTCAGCTTAATAAATGGAAAGAAACGAATTATACCCGGTTTTCTTGAAGGTGAATACACTGAATATCCTCATTATAGGAGGAGGAAATGTAGGTCATGAAAAACTGCATTTTTTGTTAAAATCCAGTCCGAATGCCAATGTTGAGGTTTTGGCGAAAAGCTTTTTGCCTGAAACGGTAGAACTGGCAAAAAAATACGGGGTAAACCTGATTAAAAAAAGCTATAAGCGGAGATATTTAAAGAAACGGCATCTTGCGATTGCTGCCACCGATGATAGAAAGCTAAACGAGAAAATTTATAAAAATGCCAAAAAGCGGTATTTGCTTGCCAATATCGCCGATACGCCTGAATACTGTGATTTTTATATGGGAGGCATTGTCAACAAAGGCCACGTAAAAATAGCGATTTCCACCAATGGGAAATCACCGACAACGGCCAAACGCCTGCGTCAGTTTTTTGAAGAAGTGATTCCGGAAGACATCAACCAAATGGTTGAAAATTTAAATGAATACAGAAAAACAATTAAGGGGGATTTTGGGGAAAAAGTAAATAAACTGAATGAAATTACCCAAACATTAATACAAAAAAAAGAGAGTGATGATTAAAACAGATATCTTAATAATTGGGGCAGGGCCTACAGGCCTATTCACCGTTTTTGAAGCGGGATTGCTGAAGTTGAAAACGCATTTAATAGATGCTTTACCACAACCAGGGGGACAATGTGCAGAGATCTATCCAAAAAAACCGATCTATGATGTACCAGCCTTTCCTGAAATATTGGCGGGTGATTTGGTGAAGAATTTAATGGAGCAAATTAAACCGTTTCAACCCGGGTTCACCCTTGGAGAACGTGCCGAAACTATAGAAAAACAGGAAGATGGCAGTTTTGTTGTCACCACCAATAAAGGGACAAAACACCAGGCTCCGGTAGTGGCAATAGCCGGCGGACTTGGGTCTTTTGAACCGAGAAAACCGCCAATTTCCAATATTGAAGATTTTGAAGATAAAGGAGTGTCTTATTTTATAAAAGATCCGGAGGTTTTTCGGGATAAAAGGGTGGTGATCTCTGGTGGAGGCGATTCAGCTTTAGACTGGGCCATTTATTTAACCGATGTATCTTCTGAAGTGGTATTGGTACACCGAAGAAACGAATTCAGGGGAGCTCTGGACTCGGTAGAAAAGGTTTCAGAATTATCCAAATTAGGAAAAATAGAACTTGTTACTGATGCGGAAGTTGTTGGATTAAGTGGGCAGAATCATCTGGAAAAGGTTGTGATCCGGTATAAAGAGACCACTATCAGGGAAGAATTCAGGGAAACCGATTATTTTATTCCGTTGTTCGGACTTTCCCCAAAGTTGGGACCTATGGCCAACTGGGGACTGGAGATAGAAAAAAATGCGATTAAGGTTGATAATTCCTACGATTATCAAACCAATATTCCGGGGATTTACGCCATTGGCGATGTCAATACGTATAAGGGAAAACTCAAATTGATCTTATCCGGTTTTCATGAAGCAGCTATTATGTGCCAAAGCGCTTATCAAAGAATTCACCCAAATAAAAGGTATGTTTTAAAATATACCACCGTGGGCGGAGTAGAAGGATTTGACGGAAGTAAAAAGCAAGCTAAAAGGGAAGTAGTGCAAAGTATTGGGTAAAGCCCCTGGCCCCTGCCTTACCAACAGGCGGCCCCAAAGGAGGGGGTGAGATAATGAAAACTTGTAAGGGATATAAAAACCTAACAGGTATCAAAGATCTGTTGTTAGGTTTGACATGATTTTTTTAACCTCCTTTTTACTTAACTTTGTCAAAAAGTCAAATCAAATGAAAATTAGCCTAAAAAGATTGAATAACGATTATCATTTTGAAACCAAAAATGAAAGAGGAGATGTAGTTTATTTAGACAATAAATCGGAACCAAATCCACTGGGAGCAAGTCCTATGGAATTATTGCTGATGGGAATTGCCGGTTGCAGCGGGATTGATATTGTATTGATTTTGAGAAAACAGCATATAGAACTGGAAGATTTCCAGATGGAGGTTGAAGGTTTTCGCCAGGAGGGAGCTATTCCAAATGTTTTTACCGGAATAAAACTGAAAGTTTTCCTAACAGGAGATCTTTCCCCTGAAAAAGCAAATAGGGCGGTAGAGCTTTCCCTGGAAAAATATTGCTCAGTCGCAAAAATGTTGGAGAAAACTGCGGATATTACCTATAAAGTATCTTTAAACGGAGAATTCCTTAATTAGTCAAAATTCCATTAAATTAGTTGGAATTGCATGAGGTATCTCCTTATCTTTGCACTTCTAAGTTCATACATTTAACATCGTTATCAAGAAAGGTTGAGGGATAGACCCGATGAAACCTTAGCAACCCTCCTTTAAAAGGAGAAGGTGCTACGTTCTACTGCGCATTTGCGCAGATAGATAACAAGAGAATGCTTTCCTTATTTCTTTTTTTGATAGTGATTTATATACAACAACATGTCAAAATTAGAAGAGATCCTTTCAAAAAGAATACTTGTTTTAGATGGTGCCATGGGCACTTTGCTGCAGGAATATAAGTTTACCGAAGAAGATTTTCGCGGAGAACGCTTTGCCAATTGGCCCGTATCTTTAAAAGGCAATAATGATTTATTGTCTTTAACCCAGCCCAAAGCTATAGCCGATATTCATCGAAAATACTTCCAGGCCGGCGCCGATATCGTTGAAACCAACACCTTTTCCGGAACTACCATCGCAATGGCCGATTACAGGATGGAAGAACTCGTGTATGAACTCAATTACGAGTCGGCTAAAATCGCGAAAAAAGTAGCAGAAGAACTCACTCTGGAAAATCCTGATAAACCCAGGTTTGTGGCGGGAGCCATGGGACCAACCAATAAAACAGCCAGCATGTCCCCGGATGTCAACGATCCCGGCTATAGGGCGATCTCCTTTGAAGAACTCCGTGAAGCATATAGGGAACAGGCAAAAGCATTGATAGATGGCGGAGTTGATATTTTATTGGTAGAAACAGTTTTTGACACCTTAAATGCAAAAGCAGCTTTATTTGCAATTGATGAATTAAAGGAAGAACTCAATATTGACATCCCGGTGATGATAAGCGGCACAATTACCGATGCATCCGGAAGAACGCTTTCAGGGCAAACCGCCGAGGCTTTTATGATCTCGGTTTCGCACATTCCTCTATTAAGCATAGGCTTTAATTGCGCTTTGGGAGCAAAACAACTGACTCCTTATCTGGAAACCCTGGCTCAAAAATCGAATGCTGCGGTTTCGGCTTATCCAAATGCCGGCTTGCCAAATGCATTTGGGGAATATGAGGAATCCCCGGAAGATATGGCCTCCCAAATTGAGGAATATCTGGAAAAAGGATTGGTCAATATTATTGGAGGCTGTTGTGGCACCACTCCGGCGCATATAACTGCCATTGCTGAAATAGCCAAAGATTATAAACCAAGGAAAATTACTGTTCACAACGTATAAAAATCCGTGTGAATAGATCTTTAAATATAATTATTCAAGAACTCTTTGACTTTTTAGTTTGAGAGTTTAAAAAAACTAAACGAAAAATGGCTGATATAATTAATTTTTCTGAAGATACTTCCTCCTTTTTGAGGAGTTCAGAAGGGCCTTTTCTGAAACTTTCGGGCTTGGAACCTTTAATCATTACTCCCGAAAGCAATTTTATAAATATTGGGGAACGGACCAATGTGGCAGGTTCCAAAAAATTCCTTCGACTTATCAAAGAGGAAAAATTTGAGGAAGCCCTTACAATTGCCCGTGACCAGGTTGAAGGAGGTGCGCAAATATTGGATGTAAACATGGACGATGGCCTTATTGAAGGGAAAGAAGTTATGGTCAAATTTCTGAATCTCATCGTTTCTGAACCTGATATCGCCCGTATTCCAATTATGATAGATAGTTCCAAATGGGACATTATTGAAGCCGGTTTGCAAGTAGTACAAGGGAAATGTGTGGTGAATTCCATCAGCTTAAAAGAAGGGGAAGAAGAATTTATAAGTCGGGCGAAAAAGATAAAAAGATACGGGGCGGCCGTAGTGGTAATGGCTTTTGATGAAGTAGGACAGGCGGATAATTATGAAAGGCGAATTGAAATTGCCCAACGTTCTTTTGATGTTTTAACTCAAAAAGCGAATTTTCCGCCGGAAGACATCATCTTCGACCTGAATATTTTTCCTGTAGCCACCGGAATGGAGGAACACAGGAGAAGTTCTGTGGATTTTATTGAAGCTACCCGCTGGGTAAAACAAAATTTGCCCCTTTGCAGCCTGAGTGGCGGGGTGAGCAATGTTTCATTTTCTTTCCGGGGGAATGATCCGGTGCGGGAAGCGATGCATTCGGTGTTTTTGTATCACGCCATAAAAGCCGGGATGAATATGGGGATCGTAAATCCGGCATTATTGGATGTGTATGATGATATACCCAAAGATCTGCTGGAACACGTGGAAGATGTAATTCTAGACAGGCGGGACGATGCCACCGAGCGTTTGCTGGCTCTAGCCGAGTCGGTTGTAGGAGCTGTAAGGGAGAATAAAGTTGACCTTTCCTGGAGGGAAAAACCCTTGCAGGAGCGAATTACCCACGCCCTGGTAAAGGGAATTGACGCTTATATTCTTGAAGATATTGAGGCAGCGAGATTGGAAGCCGAAAAACCTATTGAAGTTATTGAAGGCCCGTTGATGATAGGAATGAACGTAGTAGGCGATCTGTTTGGAAGCGGGAAAATGTTTTTACCGCAGGTCGTGAAATCTGCCAGGGTGATGAAAAAGGCTGTGGCATACTTACTTCCATATATTGAGGCCAGTAAGTCCGGTAAAAGTTCGTCGGCTGGAAAAATTCTACTGGCCACCGTAAAGGGTGATGTTCACGATATTGGGAAAAATATTGTGGGGGTAGTATTGGCTTGCAATAATTACGAAATTATAGATCTGGGAGTGATGGTTCCCGCAGAAAAAATTATAGAAAGGGCCAAATCCGAAAATGTCGATATCATAGGGCTTAGCGGATTAATTACGCCTTCATTGGACGAAATGGTATTTTTTGCCAAAGAGATGGAACGCCAAAAGTTCGT
>JAENXB010000059.1 GCA_016649785.1 Flavobacteriaceae bacterium | reverse complement strand
TTATATGGATGAAGCCGAATATTGCGATCGCGTTTCCATAATGGTAGATGGGGTTATTGAAGCACTGGACACTCCAAAAAAATTAAAGGAACAATTCAAGACAGATTCTATGGAAGGGGTGTTTTTAAAACTGGCCCGAAGCCCCCTAACCCCCAAAGGGGGAATAAAAGATTAAAATAGAATAATGAAAATAATGAAAAAGAAGCAAATCCTAAAGGTTTTGAAATCTTTACTGGTTTTATAAAAAATAAGAAATGGAAAGATTCATTGGTTTTGTAAAAAAGGAATTCTATCACATTTTTCGTGACAAGCGTTCTATGTTCATTCTGTTTGGAATGCCCATAGCTCAAATTATGCTTTTTGGCTTTGCAATTACCAATGAGATCAACAATGTAAATATTGCCATTCTGGATAAATCCAAAGATGCCGAAACCGAAAAAATTATCAATACGATCAGCGCTTCAAAGCATTTCGAGATTAAGACCCTGGTGAATAATGAAAATCAGATTGAATCAATTTTTAAAAAAGGAACAGTAAAAGCTGTTTTGGTTTTTGAAAAGGATTTTGCTCAAAACCTGCAAATTCTTAAAAAAGGAAAAGTACAGGTTATTACAGATGCTACAGACCCAAATACCGCCAATACTATTACCAATTACATCCAATCTATTTTACAGCATTACCAGCAGGAGATCAATATAAGCAATGTGGCTCCTCACCAGATCCAGGTGCAATCCCGGTTGTACTACAATCCGGAACTAAAGAGTGTTTTTACTTTTGTTCCCGGGGTGATGACGGTTATTTTAATGTTGGTTTCAGCGATGATGACCTCGATCTCCATCACCAGGGAAAAAGAATTGGGAACTATGGAAATTTTACTGGTATCGCCAATTACACCTTTTCAGGTAATTTTAGGAAAGGTTTTTCCCTATATCTTTTTATCTATCATCAATGCCGTAATGATCTTGCTTTTGGGATATTTTGTGTTTGAAATGCCCATTGAAGGAAGCGTGATTCTATTGGCCCTTGAAACGGTTTTGTTTATTATAACCTCTCTGGCATTGGGAATTTTGATCTCCACAATTTCGGAAACCCAACAAACCGCTATGATGATCTCTTTAATGGGATTAATGCTCCCGGTTATTTTGCTGTCGGGATTTATTTTTCCCATATCCAGTATGCCTTTGCCGTTGCAATACATAAGTCATATTATTCCGGCAAAATGGTTTATCACAATTCTTAAGGGAATTATGCTCAAGGGGGTGGGGATTTCATTTTTATGGAAAGAAACTCTGATACTTGTAGGGATGATGGTTTTTTTCCTGGCATTGAGTATTAAAAAATATAAGATAAGGCTGGAGTAGTTAAAAAGAGCCAAGAATAAAGAGTCAAGAGAAAAGACTAAAAAAAGTGGAAAGTGGAGAGTGGAAAGTGGAAAGTGGAAAAAAAGAAACAAGAACTAAGAATCCATAGAAAAGATTGAAAAGGTGTGTGTAGTTTGTGGTTTATAGTTTGTTGTTAGAAGTATCAGGACTATTCAATTTTTCTTTTGTCTATTTTCTCTTCTCTATGTTCTGTTTTCTAAAAAAAAATAAAGAATTAAAATGAAGATCATTGGTTACATCATTCAAAAAGAATTCAAACAAATATTCCGGAATAAGGGCATGTTGCCCATTATTTTTATATTGCCTTTGCTGCAACTCATCATCCTATCCAATGCGGCTACTTTTGATGTGAAAAATATTGCGTTTTCATATATCGACAACGATAAAACTTCCACCTCAAGAGAATTGATAGATAAGTTTGAGGCTTCCACCTATTTTAATGTGCTGGAGAATTTCCCTTCCAAAAAAATAGCCGATGAAGCGATGATGAAAGGGGATGTAGATATTGTTTTAGAAATCCCCCGGTATTTTGAACGCAATCTTGTCAAAAACAGAAAAACCGATCTGGCACTTTATATAAACGCGATTGACGGCGCCAAAGCCGGTATAGAAAACGTGTATATTCAGCAGATAATTAAAGAGTATAACCAAAGCATAATGATAGACCTGGTTATGAAGGATAACCAAATTCCGGATCAAATTGACGTCATGACCGTTCCTTCTTTTTGGTACAATAACACCTTAAATTATAAAACTTTTATGGTACCCGGTATTTTGGTGCTTTTGGTCAGTATGCTAACACTTTTTCTCTCCGGGATGAATATTGTACGGGAAAAGGAAATTGGCACCCTGGAGCAAATGAATGTAACTCCTATTAAAAAACACCAGTTTATTATTGGAAAATTATTTCCGTTCTGGGTTTTGGGACTGGTTATTTTGACGGTTGGCCTTCTGATAGCCAAAATTATTTTTAACGTGCCGATGCTGGGAAATTTAGGACTCATTTATTTATTTACCTCGGTTTATTTGCTGGTAATCCTGGGAATGGGATTGTTGATTTCCAATTTTACCGATACGCAACAACAAGCGATGTTTATCGCCTGGTTTTTTGTGGTGATATTTATTTTGATGAGCGGCTTGTTCACACCCATTGAAAGCATGCCGGTTTGGGCACAAAATATCACACTTTTTAACCCCATCAGGTATTTTGTTGAAATTATACGAATGCTAATGTTGAAAGGATCAGGCCTTCAGGATATCCTGCCGCAGCTGTCCATAATTACCTTGTATGCAATTGTAATGAATGGCCTTGCGGTATGGAGCTATAAGAAAACGAACTGATGTAGAAATGGAATTTATAAATACAAAAGTAATAATGAATTATAGGTGTGATCAAAAAATTAAAAGAATGAAATTATCATACTTTACGTAAGATTGCAGGAAGGAATAATGTATCACTCAAGTTTTGGATTAAACGAAAACCTAACAGTAAACATTAAAGTTATTTATATGTAATGCCTTGAATTTATCGACGTATTACAACGAAAATTTAAATAAAAACACCAATAATAAGATTGGCAATACTTTGATAAATTTAATAAACAATCAGCTATGTTAAATGTCAAAAAAGAAGGGATTATTTTAGAAAAAACAGCGTTGGATTTTGAAAATAGCGGTGTTTTAAACCCCGCGGCTATTAGAGAAGGTGAATTTGTGCACTTGTTTTATAGAGCGGTAAGTGAAGGGAATTATTCCAGTATTGGTTATTGTAAATTAAATGGGCCTTTACAGGTGGAGAAACGACTTGACAAACCCATTTTAGTTCCAGAATTTGATTATGAATGCCAGGGAATTGAAGACCCAAGACTTGTGAAAATTGAGGATTTATATTATTTAACATATACCGCTTTCGATGGCATAAATGCGTTGGGATGTTTGGCGACTTCTACAGATCTAATCCATTTTGAAAAAAGAGGAATTTTGGCTCCACAGTTTACCCATGAAGAGTTTATCAAATTAGTTAAAGCAAATCTGTTAGTCGATTTCAAGCGTTATGGCTACAGTATAGAGGAAGGAATCCATAGAAAAGATGGAGTTAAAATGCTTGTTTGGGATAAAAATATAATTTTCTTTCCAAGAAAAATTGGCGGAAAATTCTATTTTATGCACCGTATACGAGGTAAAGTTCAATTTGTTGCAACAGCAGACCCCTTACACGAGTTAACCCCTGCGTTTTGGCAAAATTACTTTCTTCACGTTCATGAATCTTTATTGTTTTTGCCAAAATATGATCACGAACTAAGCTATATAGGCGGCGGTTGCCCACCAATTGAAACAGAGTTTGGGTGGTTGTTGATATACCACGGGGTGAAAAACAGTCCAAAAGGTAACGTATATTCAGCTTGTGCGGCACTACTCGATTTGGAAGATCCGCAAAAAGAAATTGCAAGACTACCTTACCCATTGTTTAAACCTGAATATCAATGGGAATTGTCAGGCGAGGTGAATAATGTGTGTTTTCCGACGGGTGCAGTTGTTTTTGAAGATACTTTATACATTTATTATGGTGCTGCCGATGAACTTATTGCCTGTGCATCAATGTCTTTGTCTGAATTAGCTAAAGAGTTATTGGCAAATAAAAAATGAAATGGGAAATAAAGTAAAAAATAAATTTCTTCCCACTAATTCCGGAAAGGTTTTAAGCCTTCTAAAAAAAAGGAATTCGACTTGGTGGTTTAGCAACAACAAAATTACAAATCTAAAAATAAAACAAAATGATTAAAAAAAACGTGTTCACCTATATTGCGGCAATTGTTTTAATGGCATTTGCACTGCTTACGCTATTTTTGAGTAGCTCGGTACTGTTTGATTGGTTTGGCATACGAGCCAAAGAGGGCAATTATGTTTTACTGGTGGTCTGGGCAAATTTTATAAGCAGCATACTCTATTTGGCTGCGGCCTATGGCTTTCTGAAACAAAAAAGATGGACCTTCAATATTTTAAGCCTTTCTGCCTTGATTTTAATTATGGCGCTCGTGGGTTTGTTTATTCATATTAATTCCGGAGGATTATATGAGACAAAGACCATTGGTGCAATGATTTTCAGGATAATTGTAACCCTAGCTTTTGTATTACTTGCATATCTAAAATTTAACAAAAATGAAAAAAATAATTAAAAAATTCGCGATATTTTCTTTGCTAATCGGGCTATTCTCGTTTGCTACTCCTGCTCAGAAAACAAACTACTCCCTGACCATTAAGGTTGAGAGTTTAAGGAATTCAAAAGGAGTAGTGCAATATGCCTTATATAACAGGGACGGTTCTATTCCCGATGAAAAATATGAAAGATACTTTAGAAAAGGGATTGCGGAAATCAGAAATAACAGATCAACACTAACTTTTATTGACTTGCCGGCGGGAAAGTATGCCATATCAATTTTGCACGATGAAAATGAAAACGGAAAAATAGACAAGAAATTTCTTTTACCCATACCAAGTGAAGGTGTTGGCATTTCAAATTATCAATCCATCGGGTTTTCAAATCGTCCCAACTTTTCTAAGGCCTGTTTCCCGGTAGATTCAAGTATGACAATGGATGTTAAAATTATTTATATGTAATTAAACATATAAGAGAAAAAGAATCTTAAAAAGAATAATGATTGTTTGGATATTATTCCTGAAATATCTGTTGGAGTATACTAAAACAAAAAGAATGGGCTTATGAAACCACATCACTACATATTTTTATTTATTTATTTTATTTCAAACCTTGCTTTTGCACAGACAGTTGCAGATACTACATCAAATCTTGATTTGGATCAAATTGCACTGGTTAATCAGGGAGATAGTTATGTTACGTTTCCCGCCGACATTGGAAATATAGAACCGCTTATTTTTGAAGCGAATGTAAGCCCCGGTTTTAAAATTCGGGAGCGGAAAGATTCAAGATTAATGGCGGTACTCACCCCGCAAATTATCGTCAGGATGTATGACGAATTCAGCAACCCGGTAAGAACACCCAGCTATATGCCAAATATTACATTTTATTTTTTAACAGGAAGTGAACGATCCATAAATAAACTGAGCCTATTTGGAAAAATAGCGCATCACTCCAATGGGCAGGATGGAGATTTCTATGATGAAAATGGGACTGTCAATTTGATATCCGGAAATTTTGCCACTAATTTCATCGAGCTGGGCTTCATCAAATCATTTTATAACAATAGGCATAATGCTTTCAGGTTTTTTAAAAGCTCTGTTGAGATCCATCCAAAAACCTGGATGCTTCATGAAATGCAGGGGAAATACAGCGGATTGCGCTGGCATAACACTTTTTTGGCATATAAACTTCCTATAGATGGCAATTCTAATGGGAACAGCAAAGCCAATTTTTCTGTAAAGGCTGAAACCAGTTGGATGATTGACAATGTAAATAACTGGGATACTTTTAATTTAAACAGGCTTAACGCAAGTCTTAGATTTTATTATCATCCCAAATTTCTTGAGGATATTGGCCTGTTTGTCCAATTTTATCACGGAATGGATTATTACAATATCTATTTTCAGCATCAAATAAGTGTCATCCGTTTTGGAATAATGACTGAAATTTTAAGGTTCTGATTCTTAAAGATCAATTTTCTCTTATTGAATCACATAACTCAAATTCACAAACAAATTACGGCCTCTTCGGGGAATATTATTCCAATCGGAAAAAGTGGAATAATAGGTGTCAAATATATTTTCAGCTCCTAATTTCACCGTCATTTTTTGTCGATTTAGAAACAAAGTTTGCGAAGCCGATAAATTGACAATAGCATAAGCAGCGGTTTCATTTTCCCCGAATTCCGGACTAAAATCCTGTTGTTTTGTAGCTCCCTGTAATTCCGTTTCTATTGAAAACAAAGCTTTTCTAAACTGTAGGGAAGTCTGGTAACTCAATGGCTGCACTAAGGGCAGATTTATGTTATTGTTGTCCCGGCCATAACTGAACACCAGTTTTCCATTCCAGTTCCAGTTTTTATGCAAGGAATATCCAATGGATATATCTGAATTGAAAAGTGAGGCATACTCCAGTTGTTCATACACTTTAACCCCATTTGCACCTATTGTCATTGGACTTAGCGAGAAATCCGGTTTTCCTATAATATAATCCATAATATGGAAGTACGAACCGGTGAGTTTTGCATTCCATTTTTTATTTTCAAAGCCAATAGAGGCATTCATTTCAACGGATTTTTCATTGCTCATATTGGGATTTCCGATATAATCAAAACCGTCAAAACTGTTAAAAAGATAAAAGCCATATCCTTCAGAAACGGAAGGCGCACGTTCTCCATATCCCATCCCCAGGGTGTATTCCATATTTTTTTTGTTCAAAAGTACTTGCGATGAGAGACTCTTTAAATAGCGCTGCTTACTTTCGGTCATTTCAGGATAAAATATCTGCAGGCTTTGCAATCCAAAAGTGCTTGCGACCTTGTTGTAATGCCTTCCCAGGCTTCCCGTGAGTTGTAATGAATAATGTGCGGTCAAAGCAATCACATCTTCTAAATAGAGACCTGTATAAAGCGTTCTCACATCCGGCCAGGTGAGCATGAACATATCATTTTCATTTGGATCGTTCGGGAACATAGTCATTTCAGCCAGGGATTTATTGTAAAACGAATTTAAATTAGCCGTTAGCTTGTGTTTATCCAGAGACATATTTACTTTCGAATAAAAACCATAGGTATCACTCCAACCCGGCATATCCATTCGTATGGGAACAACAGGACGTTTTGAATCGTCCATTTGATGGGTAATTGTGTTAAAATAAAGTTTGGTCTCCCAATGCTCTATAGTTTCCGATAATTGATGGTGTTCATATTTTACAGAACCAATAATGGCTCTTGCCAGGGAAACATCCATAGGCAATGCGGGATATCCAACATCATTCGCTTCGTCATAAATAAACGAGCCTTCTACAGATTGAGTTTCCGAAAGTTTAAATCCAGTTATGGCAGAGAAATTATATTTTGTAAACTGTGAATACAACACTTCCCGATTTCCTCCTGCCTTGTAGTTTTCGGCATCCCGATACATAAAATCGGTATTGAAATAGAAGGAATTGTCAGCATACTGCACTTCGGCTCCAACAATTTTCTGTTCCCCGTTAGATTCTCCCCCGGTATTTGCGCCAACTTTCCAGCCAGTTTCGTTAAAACCGGTTTTCCGGCGTTTTAAATCGATACTTCCTCCAATGGTAGCACCGTTTTCTGCTCCTTGTTGTCCGCTGGAAATGGTAGCTTCAGATAAATTTGAAATTTCAACATAGGAAGTTATGGGATCCATTTTATCTGTGCAGGCACCAAAAATGCGCATCCCGTCAATGGTAATTACCGTGCGCTCTGTGGTCATCCCATTCAGCATAGGTTCCCAGGCATAAGCCCCTCTTTTTATCATATTTATTTTGGCTGAGGTTTCCAGATATTCATCGATACTGCCAAGCGGTTTGGGTTCTTTTTGATGAACTTGTGGATGACTGCCTATCAGAATAATTTCTTTGATGGATACCACTTCGGTAGTATCGCTATATTTTTCCTGTGCATGAAGCATAGAATTCATCAGCAATAATGAAATTGCTGTATATATGATCTTTTTCATGGATTTGGTTTAAAAGAAGCTGCCTGAGGTGTTTTTTCTGCAATTCTGTGTATAGAATACAGGATCTTCAGGCAGCTTTCAGATTAAATAATTAGAATTCCAGTTCCAGGAAGATGCTGCTGGCTTCATTGGTATCACCCACCGGCTCACCTTTTATCACTTCTCCCAAAGCATTTTCCAACTGCAGGTTGATCTTCCAATAACCTGTCATTGTGAGATTTAGCTTTCCGTGGTAGAATTTATCTGCAGAGGACTGAGTTAAATCTACATTATTGGGCGAGCTGTGATTTCCCATACTTGGCATTCTTGGGTCAATCTTCACCTTGTAGCTATTTACGATTGGAAACGTCATCATATTTTCCATTTTAAAAACACCCACGCTCATATCGTTGGTTGCAACTTTAGGTTCAGATGGATCAATCAAAGCCAGAATGTATTTTACATCGTCTGTTCCTGTAAAAACAGTTACTTTTCTTCTTGTGGAAGCCGGCACATTAATGGTTTCTGTCAGGGTATAATCCACGCCGTTAATGGCATAATTAAGAGTTAATGTCCAATATTCGGTTTGGTTTTCGGCCATTTGAAAGACAATGAATCCTTCATAAAGGCTTTCCGTACCCGGTTTTTTAGTCACTTCAGAAACCGGGCAGGAATGTTGAGTGGCTTCCATATGCATTATTGGTTTCCATTCTAAGGTAGCATCGCTTACAAATTTCTGGCCAATCTTGTTTTTAATTCGAAGGGATACTTTGTTGTAACCTTGCTCCAATTGTCCATCAATAGAGTATAATTCCACCAGGTGGGTATCGTTTTCCATGGTTTGGATCTTCACTAAATCGGCAACTTCATTTACTGGTGTAATTTCATCTGAATCTGTGGAACAAGATGTGAAAATTGCCAGGCATAATATGGTGATAGCTCGTATAAATTTCATTTTTAAATTTTTAAAATTAGGGTATCGGTTTACACTTTCGGCTTGGGATCAAATCGAAAGGAAAACTCTAAAGTGTGTATTTTATTAAGAAATTAAGAAATTTTGGCTGGGGGATGTGGAATTGGCCTGGAAAACAGAAAGGAGTATTGGTTTTGATACAAAAATATAGGTAAGCGGGTATTTTGAAAAGCGATGAATTCTTCTGAAGCTGGAAGGCTTATAAAAAAAGTGATCTCCCGTTGCAAATTCTCCAGATAATTAGGGTTTTTATCGTTGGATGGGTCTTGTTCTGCCAATTTAGACATTTGGCATTTTCCGTTACATTTCAGTTCAGGTTTATCTTTATTCTCACAAAATGCCTCGGTAAAACTTTGGTTATCAATTGAATAAAACACAACCATATAGCTATACCTGATATTATAGAATAAGGTTGAAAATAAAAACAATAACAACAAACCATATTTTAGAAGTGCACTCAACAGATACTAATTTTTGCAAAGGTAGGCTAAAGCGCGTCCTTATATATATGACAAAGATCAGTATTTATAATGAAAACTATTTGTAACTTTTGTTACGTTTAGACAGGATTTTTTTATTTTGTAACCTTAATTTAAAACTTCCTCTCTCGCAATTTCTCATAGGATTATAATTTCTCCCTGATAGCAGGCATTTGGGAGGGTACATTTTTAATATGAATAAAATAAAATTTTTTAAGGTATCTGTAACAAAGGTTGCAAACTATGGGATTATAAAATTTTAATTTTGCCCCTTCAAAGTGATAAAAAAACAATTTATGCAAATGAAACATCAAAAAAGCATTCTAATTATCTTTTTACTCAGTTTTTCGCTTCTGAAAGCTCAGGAAACAAAACCTATCTCAAAAGGGGAAGTTTTGGAAAAGCTTTCAGAAAACAACCAAAGCATTAAAATTTCGGAACAGGAATTTTTGGGAGCCCGTGCAGATTACCGCCAGACAAATGCCGTTTTGCTTCCCAATATCTCGGTCTCGCACACCGGGACAACCACTAATAATCCGGTATATTCTTTTATGGCGAAACTAAATCAGGGTTTATTTTCAGAAAGTGATTTTGCCGTGGATAATCTCAACAATCCTGATGCGATAGATAATTTCACCACCAGTATTCAATTTGAGCAACCGCTAATAAACGTAGATGGCTGGTTTCAACGCGGGTCGGCAAAAGTTAAAATGGAAGCGACAGAATATCAAAATAAATTCAAAAAAGACGAGCTATTATTGGAAGGGGAGAAAACCTATATGTTGTTGCAATTGACATATAAAGGGGTAAAGGTTTTGGAGAAGGCTCAAAAAGCAGCGCTGGCCAATAAAAATTTAACCCAAAAATATTTTGAACAGGGACTTGTAATGCAAGCCGATGTTTTGGATGTGGAGGTTCGGTTAAATGAGGTTGAAAATCAGCTTGAAAGCGCCAAAAGCAATGTGAAGAACGTGTCAGATTATTTGAATTTTTTGGTGAACGAAAAAAATGATCCGGTTTTGGTTCCTTCCGATAGTTTAGAAATTATACCATATTCTTTAGCCGAATTTGACCAGGTAACAACAAACAGAGCCGATATTATGGCCATAGAAAAGTCAACCCAGGCTTATAAAAAGATGAATCAATCTGATAAAATGGCCTTTTTACCAACCTTAAACGCTTTTGGAAATTACGATCTTTACGACAACCAACTTTTTCAGGGTGCTTCCAACAGTTATTTTATTGGAGCAAAATTAAATTGGGATATTTTGCAGGGAACCAAACGTTTTGGGAAAATGCAAAAAAGCAAAGCCGAATTTGATAAGTCAACCATACAATATGAGCAATATATCGCAAAAAGTCAATTAGAACTCAACAAAGCAAAACGCGCTTTGAGCGATGCGCAAAATAAACTCCACCGATCTACAATGGCACTGGAACTCTCTGAAGAATCCTTCAGAATTCGTACCAACAGGTTTGAGGAGGGTCTGGTGAAAACGAGTGATTTGTTAATGTCAGAAGCACAATACGCACAAAAACAATTGGAATATTATCAAAGCATCTACGAATACAACCTGGCATATGCCTATCTGAAATTTTTAACTAAAGAATAATCTGAAATAAAAAACAATGACAAAATTATATACTCTTTTAGTTTTCACCTTAATATTTATAAGCTGCGGTGAAAAGAAATCTACGGAAAATGTAGTTCAAGAAACGATAAAGGTAGTGGTTAGTACGCCATCAACCGGCGATACCAGCGGGTTTGTTACCGCCAGCGGAAAAATTGAAGCTGAAAACAGTGCCGATATTAGCACCCGAATGATGGGATATGTGACCAAAGTACACGTGCAAGTTGGTCAAAAAGTGAATAAAGGGCAAATCCTAATGAATATAAACAATGCGGATCTACTGGCAAAAAAAGCCCAGGTAGAAGCCGGTATCTTAAAGGCTACTGCCGGGTACAACAATGCAAAAAAGGATTATGACAGGTTTGTGAGTTTATTTGAACAAAAAAGCGCTTCACAAAAAGAGCTGGATGATATGACCGCCCGTTTTGAAATGGCTAAAGCTGAATTGGAAGGAGCAAAGCAAATGCGGAATGAAGTCATGGCGCAATTTTCTTACTCTAATATTACCGCTCCGTTCTCAGGGGTAGTAACCAACACCTTTATAAAAGAAGGCGACATGGCCAATCCGGGAATGCCATTGGTAAGTGTTGAAGGAACTTCAAAACTTCAGGTAACCGCGATGGTTTCAGAAGGTGATATTACGGCTATCAAAAAAGGAATGCCTGCGAAAGTGTTGATAAAATCCATGAATAAGGAAGTAGATGGAAAAGTTTCGGAAGTGAGTTTATCGGCTAAAAATACAGGTGGACAATACTTGGTAAAAATTGATCTGGATGAAAGCGATCCTTCGATTTTGTCCGGAATGTTTGTAAACGTTCAGTTTCCTATTGAAAAAACAGCCAAAACTACTCAAACAGAGCTGGTTTTAATTCCTAAAAGCGCTTTGATTACCAGGGGACAATTAACCGGAATTTATACTATAGGAACCGGAAATGTAGCCATTTTAAGATGGTTGCGAACAGGAGCAACCATTGATGAGCAGGTGGAGGTTCTCTCAGGCTTATCTGCAGATGAACAGTATATTGTTTCGGCTGAAGGGAAATTGTTTAACGGAGCAAAGGTTCAAATAGATAATTAGACAATTTGAAGATTAAACAATTTGAAAATTTGAAAATGATTTTAACTTGTTAACAGGTTAACTAGTTATGCAAGAAGGAATTTCAGTTAAAAAAGGGATTTTTATTCAAAAATTCCTTGATGGCCAAATATTGGCAGAAAAATATTAATAGATAGATAATCGAGAAACTGCGTGAGGGATAGCAGTGGAAATCCTTTTTGTGAGGCACGAACAAAAAGATTGAAACGGATAGCCCGACCCCAAAGTAGAAAAATGACGTGAGGCACGAACAAAATTTTTCACTTTAGGGGTCACGCCCAAAATAAATTTATAATTATGAAAGAAGGAATTTCAGGTAAAATCGCCAGTTTATTCATTGATTCTAAGCTCACCATCTTATTGATTATCGCTTTGATGATTATTGGGATATACAGTTCTTTTCTCATTCCAAGAGAAGAAGAACCACAAATTATTGTTCCTATGGCCGATGTTATGGTTGGTTATCCGGGAGCGAATCCTACCGAGGTGGAAAATAGGGTGGTAAAACCGTTGGAGAAAATTATTTCCAATATTAAGGGTGTGGAACACGTCCACAGTATGGCTATGAATGGGCAAGCTATGCTGATTGTTCAGTTTTACGTAGGTGAAGATGTTGAGCGGTCTTATGTGAAGTTGTATGATGAATTGGAGAAACACAAAAACATTTTTCCAACAGGGGTCATGGAACCGCTGGTAAAAACGCGTTCTATTGATGATGTGCCCATGTTGGGCCTCACACTTTGGAGTGAAACGATGAACGATTTCCAGTTGCGTCAAATTGCAGAGGAAGTTACTTCGGAAATCGAAAAAATAAACGATGTTGCGATCACCAAGGAAATTGGCGGAAGTCCCCGGGAGCTAAAAGTGATCTTAGACATGGATAAGATGGCTGAAAATGGCCTGGATGCATTGGGAATAATGCAAATGATCCAGGCCAATAACAGCAGATCTCAATCGGGAAGTTTTGTTCAAAATGATGAGGAATTTTTAATTACCACCGGTCAGTTTTTATCATCGGCAGAGGATGTTGAAAATTTGGTTGTTGGGGTAAATGACAAACTGCCTGTTTACTTAAAACAGGTTGCAAGAGTTCAGGATGGTC
>JAENXB010000115.1 GCA_016649785.1 Flavobacteriaceae bacterium | reverse complement strand
GTATATCCAAATCCGGGAAAAGGATTGTTTCAATTTTCAAATAATCAATCAGCCCAAATCAAACATATTAGAATTTTACATATAAGCAGAATAATTCTAAAAGATTTTAAAGCTTCGACCAATTCAAGTATTGACGAAATAGATATAGCCGATTTAAAACCGGGAATTTATTTTGCCGAAATTTACACTTCTAAAGGGAAAATTGTTAAACGTTTATTAAAAGAATAAAAGTATTAGGCATATACTTCAAAGCCCGAAATTTTTCGGGCTTTCTTGTTTAGGTTTAGTTTAAATATGTGAAAAATTGTACTTTTGAAGCATATATGAAAAACGAACTTTCTAAACAAGAACTTCATAATCTGGCAATGAATATTGTTGGAAAAGACTTGGAAGATCAGGGATACGAGTTTCTGGGAGTGAACAGCAAATTAAAATCCAATCCTCAATTTGTCGTCCAAAAAAATAAGCTAGTGCATTTTGTAGTAGTGCGTGCCATCACTTATCCGGACGATCCAAAAGAGATCGACAGGATATTTATGGAGAGCATTAAAGAACATGCACTGAAATTTGAGGCCAAAATATTTTATGCAGGAGTGGGATTGGCCAACTCAAGTGATTATGAAAAACCAGTTTTACATGAAGAAGATTATATTGTCAATTATGAAGGATTGCAGGAAATTGAATAAAGCAATTTTAGCGGTAGCTCTTATAGGAATTAGTTTTTTTGTTTCCTGTGGAAATCCGGGTCCCGAAGAACAGGTTTACGCCGGAGAAGCCTTAGGAACCTCCTATCACATCAAATTATTTGGCCCTGAAAATCTCAACATTGAAAAAGGTCTCGACTCCATTTTTGAGGTTATCAACAACTCTATGAGTACCTATCAAAGTGATTCTGATATTTCAAGGATCAATTCGGGGGATACCTCCATTCGTGTAGATGAAAATTTCAGGAAAGTTTTTAATTTTTCGAAAAAGATCTATCGGGAGAGCAGCGGCTATTTTGACCCCACTGTGGGAAATTTGGTGAATGCCTATGGTTTTGGTCCCGGAAGCCAATCAGATGGATTAACACGCATCAAAATTGATTCTATGTTGCAATATGTAGGCTTTGACAAAGTGAAGCTTACCGCCGAAAATAAAATTGTAAAACAGCAGCCGGAAATCTATTTGGATTTCAACGCTATAGCCAAAGGGTATACCGTTGATGTTATAGCCCTTTTTCTCGACAAAAAAGGAGTTCAGGATTATTTGATTGAGGTGGGCGGAGAATTGGTGGCAAAGGGGCGGAATAAAGCAAAAGATCAGCCCTGGATCGTGGCGATAGATAATCCAATGCAAACGGAGGAAAACAGAACTTATGAGGCTGCTTTAGCTCTTAAGGACCGGGCAATGGCTACTTCCGGGAATTACAGAAAATTTCGGGTAGATTCCCTAACCGGGCAAAGATTTGTCCATACAATCAATCCTATTACCGGAATGTCCGAAAAAAGTAACCTGTTAAGCGCATCAGTTTTAGCTGAAAATTGCGCTGTGGCCGATGCGTATGCAACTGCATTTATGGCTCTGGGTCTGGAAAAATCCAAGGAAATGCTTGAAAGACTTGAAAATGTGGATGTTTATTTTATTTATGCTGAAGAAAATGACAAGGAAAATGTATTTGCCTCGGAAGGATTTGAAAAGGTATTGGTGAAGGAATGACAGAAACGAATAGGTACATGATAAAGTTAAAAAAATGCTACGTCTTGCATCCCTTGCATAATTGAAGATTACTGTACTTCAGGCATTCTAGGCACTCAAAACTTTATGATATTAGGTACGAAGCATCAATTTGGTGCAAACCGGGATGATCTCCTCTTTTGCGATCCGGTATTTGTCTATTTCAACGGGGCTTAATTTTGAACCGTAATTCACTTCTTCCACTTTAAACCCGATTCCCCTAAGCTTGTCAAAAAAATCCCTGCCATAAACCCTTACATGATCATATTGGCCGAATATCTTTGCGCGTTCTTTGGGGGATGTTATGCTATTGTCTTCAAAAGTAGCTTGCCTGTTTAGGTCCTGGGGAATTTGCAGAATAGCAGTGCCTCCCGGTTTCAGGATCCTGTAAATTTCCTGCATAGCTTTCGTATCATCCGGAATATGTTCCAATACGTGATTGCACAATATAAAATCGTAGGTATTGTTCTTGAAAGGCAAATCGCAAATATCAGCTTTAACATCTGCCAGTGGTGAATTCAAATCGGTAGTGGTATAATCCAGATTGGACAAGTTTCTGAATCGGTTATAAAAAGCCTGTTCAGGGGCAAAGTGAAGCACTTTTAAATTGTCCTTAAAAAACCCGGTTTCATTTTTCAAATAAAGCCATAATAATCTGTGACGCTCCAGGGAAAGGGTAGAAGGGGAAAGCACATTTTCCCGTTGGTTTTCATATCCGTAAGGCAGGAATTTTCTAAAACTACTTCCGTCTATTGGATCCTGGTATTTATTTCCCCGCAATGCTACTTTGAGGATTGGCCTTGCAAGATAGCTCAGCCTGATCAAAAATGGCCGTGGAATGGAATTTAGGATAAACTTAAAGATCTTGCTGATCATACCTCTATGTCTCCCCAGTTCTCTCCAGATTTAATGCGGTATAACTGCATCTCGGAAACCCCAAATTGTTTGGCAAGTATCCTTATCCTGGTTTTTCGGTTGGGGTCTAACAATTTTTTCTTGAGAATCACAGCTTGTCCATAGGTGAGTTTTGAATATGAAGTAACTTGTCTCAATTTCCTTTTCAGCTTGTTCTCTTTTACATTTGGATTCCCAAACTGGTGCTTGATCCATTCCTCTTTATTGGCCCAAGCTAAATTTAAAACCTGGTTATCGTGCTTCTCATAATTCTTGTGAATCACAAAAGTATCATCCTCTTTTTTATTCAAAAACAATTCAGAAATGACCCTGTGAAAATAATAGCTTTTATTTTTCCCATTCTTAAGAACGACGGCGAAGGATAAATAACCCGAATTTCTTCCGCCACTAAGAAGTTCTCCCTCCGGATTTTTAACGAAACTTATCACCCGGCCATAGTTTGAGATATTATAAACAAACCTATCCATCCAGATATCCAAATGATAGGTTTTCCAACGCTCTTGTCTGAAATTTTTAATCATATTCTTATGATCTGAATTTATCTTCTTCGGTACTTTCAATTCCCAATGCTTCGTAAATGTATTTAAATGTAGAAAGCAACTCCGGTTTTCCATCTATAATAGCAACATCGTGTTCAAAATGTGCGCTGGGTTTATTGTCGGCAGTCAAAATTGTCCAGCCATCTTTTAGCTGTTTGATGTTTTTTGTACCTTGATTTACCATGGGCTCAATTGCAACGACCATTCCTTCAATAAATTTCTTGCCTCGGCCCCGGTGTCCGTAATTGGGCATTTCGGGATCTTCGTGCATTTTTCTTCCCAGGCCGTGGCCTACCAATTCTCTAACTACGCCATACCCGTGATCTTCACAGTATTTTTGGATAGCATAACCCACATCCCCAACCCTGTTTCCAATCTTAAATTCAGCGATTCCTATATAAAGGGATTCTTTGGTGATTTTTAAAAGTTCTTTGGTTTCCGGAGTTACTTCTCCAATCGGAAAGGTATAAGCATGGTCTCCGTAGAATCCATTTTTAACCGATCCGCAGTCAATTGAAATAATATCGCCTTCAACCAGAGGTGTTTTGTTAGGTATTCCGTGAACTACCTGTGCGTTTGGACTCACACAAAGGGAATTCGGAAAACCGTACATGCCCAAAAAACCGGGAACGGCACCTTGTTCGCGGATATGTTCTTCCGCTAATTCATCCAATCTCAGCGTAGTAACACCCGGCTTTACTTCTGAAGCGAGCATTCCTAAAGTTCTGGAAACCACCAAAGCGCTTTCCCTCATCAAATCAATTTCTTCCCTGGATTTTATTATTATCATAATTTGGTTTTAAAAAAGCTCAAAAGGCTTTTTTCTGATTTTTCTTTTTTGATTTTTTTAAGCTGTTCTTTTTGTGAAAATTCAAGGCTTAAGCTTTGATAAATCTCTCCCCATCCCAATAATCCACCAATATTCCGGTCGTCTATAAAAATATCTGCCTGAATTTTCCTGCTCAAAGTAGTGTCAAATTTTTCTTCAGGATAACTCCTGTTTACCGCAAAAAAATATATTCCTTTATTATTACAAAATTCAACAGCTTCTTTAAGTTCAGCTCCTGTTCTATAAGTCCATAATATTAACTGGTGACCTTCCTCATGTAATTTTTTAAGGGTTTCAATTGCGAACAACAGGGGTTTTCCTATTTTTGGATACCTGTTTTCAACGATTGTTCCGTCAAAATCTATAGCGATGGTCAATATTTTTTGCATTTTCCAAAATTAAAAAGAATAAAGCTGATACGCTTTTTTTTACGAGCTTTAATTATGGTGACTAGGATACATTTAATTCAAATATGAATGCTTGTAACCCTGTTCGCTTACTATTTTGGCGATATCTTCTTCTATAGTTTCCTTTGGATATTCTACAAAACGGTTAATTTCTTTTCCGTCTTTTATAAAAATGATGCTGGGAACCCTATTTAGATCCCAGCCCTCTTCAAGTTTTTCCGGCGTGGTCTTATTTCTGCTAACCCCAACCATGGTCAGGTTTGATAAATCATATCCAACTTCATCCAAAATTTTCAAAAGTTTTGGCACTTCCCGTTTGCTGTCCCCGCACCAGGTTCCCATAAAAATCATAATTTCATAGTCTGAAATATTGTTTTTTATAGTTTCCATAGCTTCTGCAGAAGGCTTAAAATTATCATATCCACTCTTAAACCAACTTTCATAAGGAGGTTTTTGCAAATCTTCTTTTGTGAATTTGCCGATCAACATATCCTGTTGTTCCTTTGAATTTTGGACTGTCACCGGAGTTAAATCCTTATCGGCTGTTTTAGCCGGTTCACCGAGATTTCCACAGGAGGTGATAAATGCGAGAATTAAAATATATAAGCTCATTTTCATTTTTTTAGATTAATGGATTTTGTGTCATTAGCTCGGGTTTTGGAATCCCCATCAACTTTAAGATAGTGGGAGCCATATCGCCCAGAACGCCATCTTTTATAGTTTTGACATCTTTATCTACCAAAATTACAGGAACGGGATTGGTGGTATGTGCGGTGTTTGGAGTGCCATCGGGATTTATCATCATTTCGCTGTTTCCGTGATCGGCAATTATAATTACGCTGTAATCGTTTTTAGTCGCGGCGTCTACAACATTCCCCATACATTCATCTACAACTTCAACCGCTTTAATGGCTGCTTCTATAACCCCGGTGTGGCCTACCATATCCGGATTGGCAAAATTCAGGCAAATAAAATCGGCACTATGGGAATTTATTTCCGGAATAATTTTATCCCTGATCTCATAAGCGCTCATTTCAGGTTGAAGATCGTAGGTCGCAACTTTAGGGGAATTGCACATGATCCTTTTTTCGCCTTTAAAAGGTTTCTCCCTTCCACCAGAAAAGAAAAATGTCACGTGTGGATATTTTTCGGTTTCCGCGATCCTTATTTGGGTTTTCCCCATATATTCCAATACTTCGCCTAAGGTGGTCTTGATGTTTTCCTTCTTGAAAACTACATTTATGTTTGTAAAACGGTCATCATACTTGGTCAAAGTCACAAAATATAACGGCATTTTTTTCATTTCAAACTCCGGAAAATCCTGCTGAGTAAGGGCTTCCGTAAGTTGGCGACCGCGATCTGTCCTAAAATTGAAGAAAATCACCACATCATCGTCTTTCAAGTTTGTTATAGGATCACCATTGGGATCTGTGATCACAATTGGTTCTATAAATTCATCTGTTACGTCATGATCATAACTTTCCTGCACTGCCTCAATTGCATTCTGAGATTTTTTTCCTTTTCCTAAAACAATAAGATCATATGCTTTTTTAATGCGTTCCCAACGTTTGTCACGATCCATGGCAAAATATCTTCCTATAATTGAAGCCAGTTTTCCACCTGTCTTTTCAAGGTGTTCCTCAATTTCGGCCACAAATCCCTTTCCTGAATGTGGATCTACATCCCGGCCATCTGTAAAGGCGTGTACATATTTTTCTTTTATTCCATATTCAGCAGCAGCACTCAAAAGGCCTTTTAAATGATTAATATGTGAATGCACCCCGCCATCGCTCAAAAGCCCAATAAAATGAACGGGTTTATTATTTTGTTTGGCAAAATCAAAAGCTTGTTGCAAAACAGGCTCCTGGATTAAACTATTATTTTGAACAGCGAAATTGATCTTTGCCAAATCCTGGTAAACAATACGTCCGGCTCCAAGATTCATATGGCCAACTTCACTGTTTCCCATTTGCCCTTCCGGCAATCCAACATGCATTCCGTGGGTAAGTAATTGGGCGTGGGGATATTTTTGAATTAATGAATCAAAATTGGGAGTATTGGCTTGGGCAACTGCAGAAACTTTTGGATCCTGAGTAACGCCCCAGCCATCTAATATCATTAGAATAACTTTTTTATTCATAGCAATTAATTATGTGAGGCGCAAAGATATAAACTATATTTCGGGGGATTAAACTTGCCCTGATAATGTTTTAATAAAAATAGGTTTTTAAGCCTTTTTTTTGCTCCTTTAATTTTAATATCCTGTTTCTCTGTATTAAGATGGTCCACTTTTTACGCCCAGGGCAATTTTATTTTCTTCTGTTGATAAAACAAAATGCTGCATTTCACCCGTAAACGGATTATCTTCTTTCTGAAGAAAAAAAATTACAACTCCTGAATTGATAAAATCCACTTTTTTTAGTAATTTAAAAACCTTACTCCTGTTTGGTTTTGGGTTGGAATGTTAAAATTCAATAGTTATATTATACAACAGTTTCTTAAATTTTCTTCCTTGTTAAAAAATAAACTTCAATTTAATTCGTTTTTAAACGACACATTGGATTTTAAGAGAGATCATAAGATACTGACCTTTAAAACATAAGAAATTTAGACAGTAAAAATATGGTTTTTTTGAATATTTAATAAATTAAAATCAAATATTTGAATGTTGGTATTGTATTTGAAATAAATTAACAAATCATTAATTTTCAAGCTTAGCGTATGACTTATAAAATTTTGACTGTAATCGCTTTTTTTACTGTATTTTTCTCATTTACAACCACCGATGGACATAACATATCTGAAATTTCCACAATAACTGAACCCATATCTGAAGTTTCAAATATATCATTAACACTTGATGAAGAAATTATACAGTTGTATGATGTTTTTGTGGAAAATAACCCCAGTGTACCCAATTTGAAAAGCTTTAAGAATGGAATGATAGGTTATTATAAATTAACCGATAAAAATTTGATTGATAAACAAATCCTAACAATAATTGATTTTAGTCTTTCCTCCAAAAAAGAGAGAATGTGGGTGATGGATATGTCAAAAAATAAAATACTGTACCATACGCTTGTGTCCCACGGGAAAAATACTGGAAGTGAGTTTGCCACACAATTCTCCAATAAAAAGAATTCCTTACAAAGTTCGTTAGGGTTTTTTATTACCGGAGAAACCTATTTCGGTAAAAATGGATTGTCCTTATTCATAGATGGAGTGGAAAAACAATTTAATTCTAATGCCCGTGAACGTTATGTTGTAATTCACGGGGCCAATTACGCCAACCCTTCTGCTATCAAAAATTTGGGACGTTTGGGTAGAAGTTATGGATGTCCCGCACTGCCTACGGCAATTTCCAAGGAAATTATTGATCTGATCAAAGACAAATCGGTATTGTATATTTATTCTGACGATAAAACCTATGCGAAAAATTCAAAGATGATCCAGGCTTAAGAAGCTTTTTTTAAAGCCTTGTAGGTGGCCTCATCATAATTATAAATATCGTCAGTAAACCTTGTTTTGCCATTTTCCCGCCAGGCTGTCCAGTAAAAAATATGGACTTGAACTTTTTGATCCATATAAATTCGCCTCGTGGTTCCTTTGTCAATTATTTTGTCAATTTCTTCTGAAGTAAATTCATTTTGGTCACTGAGTAAATATTTAGCCAGATCTACTGCGTTTTCCACCCGGATACATCCGGAACTATGGGCACGGGAATTTCCCTCGAACAGGGATTTAGACGACGTATCATGTAAATAGACAATATACCTGTTGGGGAAAACTTATCTTGACTTCTCCCAATGGATTCGTAGGACCGGGATCTTGTTTATACTGATATGACCTCACTGCACCACTGGACCAATCAATTTGGAAAGGATTCAGCTTTTGGCCGATATTGTTGTAAACATCAATATTTTTATTTGCTAAATAAGAAGGATTTCTTCTCGCGCCAGGGATCACGTCCTTGTTTTTAATTGTGGGGGGAATATACCAACCAGGGTTAAAATCAAGGAATTCTATTTCATCTGAAAAAATGGGAGTTTTCCTCGATTCTCTGCCCACAATTATTTTATGGGTTCTTATTGTCTGGTTTTCCTTGACTACCTGGAGTTGGAAGTTGGCAATATTTATTAAAATATAATGGGAACCCAAATCCCGTGGAAACCATCTCCAACGTTCCAGGTTCACCAGGATTTGCTCAGCGCGTTTGTCAAAGCCTTGATTCAATATCCCAATGCTTATATCTCCAATAATTCCATCAACCATCAACCCATTTTCCTGTTGAAATTGTTCTATGGCCTTTTCTACACTTTCAGAATAATAATTGCTCAATGTATCGATAGGCCTTAAATACCCCAGGGATTTCAATCGGGTTTGGATTTTTAGCAAGCGTTGATCCTGCATTCCTGGTTTTATCAATTTACCCTTTGGAATTTCTTCAAAACCGGAGAAATCATTTTTTAATTTTTGATATTCTTTGGAGGCAGCTATTAATTGTTGGTAAATGGGATGAGTGGGCCTTAATTCTCTCAAGGCAATTT
>JAENXB010000057.1 GCA_016649785.1 Flavobacteriaceae bacterium | reverse complement strand
GCCCATTCTATGGTTGAAGAAATATAACCTATAGGCGCATCAAACCAAACATAAAGCACTTTTCCTTCTGCATCTTTCAAAGGGACCGGAATTCCCCAATCCAGATCCCTGGTTACTGCACGCGCCCTTAAGCCATCGTCTATCCAGGATTTCACCTGCCCGTACACGTTGGTTTTCCAGTCTTTTTTATGGCCTACCAGGATCCATTCTTTTAACCAGTCCTCATATTGATCCAGCGGCAAAAACCAGTGTTTTGTTTCCTTCATAGTTGGCTTGGCACCGGTAATAGCCGATTTAGGATTTATTAAATCGGTGGCATTTAGGGAAGTTCCGCAATTTTCACATTGATCTCCGTAAGCCTCTTCATTACCGCATTTTGGGCAAGTTCCGGTTACAAACCGGTCTGCCAAAAACTGATTGGCCTCTGCATCGTATAATTGCTCGGTGGTTTCTTCAATAAACTTTCCTTCCTCATATAATTTAATAAAAAATTCTGAAGCGGTTTTATGATGAATTTTATTCGAAGTCCGGGAATAATTATCAAACGAAACCCCAAAATCCTCAAAGGACCTTTTAATTATCGCGTGATATTTATCGATTATTTGCTGAGGGGTTACTCCTTCTTTTTTTGCTTTCATAGGAATTGCCACGCCGTGCTCATCGCTTCCGCAAACAAAGGCAACATCATTTCCCTGCATTCTTAAAAACCGCGCATAAATATCTGCCGGTACATAGACCCCTGCCAAATGCCCAATATGAATAGGGCCGTTTGTGTAAGGCAATGCTGCTGTAATAGTATATCGTTGTGGAGAATTATTCATTTATTATAAATCTTTTTTAAGATTGCAAAGGTAAGCATCTGTTAAATACTTCAAGTTAAATTCTTGTAAAAGACAAGGCAACTGTGGAAAATCTATCTAATATTAGCCAAAATTAAACCAATGCGAAAAATATTCTTATTATTTATTGCCCTCAGCCTGGCTTCCTGCAGCAGCACAAAAAATACAACTACCACAACTTTGGACAAATTTGTGATTGAAAATCTTATCAGATTTAATTCTGAAGAAATTAAAGATAAATATCCGGATGCCAATCTTTATGAAGCTATTGGCGTTTTTGAAGAAGGCGCCGAAGAACTTCCTTACAGCGTTTTATATCCCAATACTCCCAACGAATTGAATATTACCTGGGCCGACGCTTCACGGACTAAAATTTATGATATCCGGATTTCAATTGGGGGAGACTGGAAATCCACAACCGAGATAAGAATTGGAACTACCTATGATGAATTAAATAAGCTGAACGGCAAACCTATTTCATTTTACGGGTTTGGATGGGATTACAGCGGTGCCGTGGTTTGGAACGAAGGGAAATTTGAAAAAAGCAAACTTCGTATCTTTCTGTCTCCTGAAAAGGAGCCAAAGGTCAAATTTTATGGAGATCATATTATAGAAGCCTCCCCCGAAGAAATTGCAGAACTAAATCTTCGGATACAAACGATCGTGTATAAATTATAGGTGTATTGACATTTTTTAGGATATGCAAATAGGGTGATATCCCCTATTTGCATATCCTAAAAAATGAGTCACTTTTATAAATTAAAATTTATACATCTAATAAAATACATAAATGGCGGCACATAACGAACTGGGAAAAAATGGGGAAGAACTGGCTGTGCAATTTCTTCTGAAAAAAGGGTATAAAATTGTTGCCAGAAACTTTAAATTCCAAAAAGCGGAAGTTGATATCATTGCCCGTAAAGGCAAAACACTTGCCATAATTGAAGTTAAAACCCGCAGCACGCCAGATTTTGGAAACCCCCAGGAATTTGTTAAGGCCAAACAAATTCAGAACCTCGTAAAAGCTGTCGATCATTTTATAACTGATCACAATTTGGACGTGGAAGTGAGATTTGACATTGTGGCGATCATTAAAAACAAGGCCGGAACAAGATTAGAACATTTGGAAGACGCGTTTTTACATTTTGGACAGAAAAACATAATTTAAGATCCCGATAGATTTGTGGTTAAAACCTCACAGGTTTCAGTATCTGTGAGGTTTTACGATTATAGACCTCACAGATCTTAAAGACCTGTGAGATCTTCCACGTGTTTTGGCATAAAATCCAATGGCTCCAGCACTTTTAAGGCTTTGTCTATTGAATTTATTTTTTCAAAAGTTAACAGCAATCTCAACCCGGCGCGGGTTTTCTTTTCCTTCATGGTACAGGAATGAGAATGGGATTGTACATATTGCAATACCTTTGTAAAAGCATTTGTCTGGTAAAAGCTTGATTGCTGGTCGGAAATAAAATAACCAATAAATTTCCCCTGTTTCATCACCACTTTTTCAAGCCCAATTTTGGAAGCGATCCATTTTATACGCACGCTGTTCAGCAAATCTATCGCCTGTGTAGGCAACTCGCCAAACCTGTCAACAAGGCGTGCTTCAAATTTTTTCAGATCAACTTCGGTTTTAATGCTGTTCAGTTCGGTATATAAATTAAGGCGTTCCGAGATATTGTTGATATAATCATCGGGGAACAACAACTCAAAATCGGCATCTATCTGGGTATCTTTTACAAAGGTTTTATCCCCAATATTCTCGCTTTCCTTATAGAGTTCCCTAAATTCATTTTCTTTTAGTTCTTCAATGGCTTCATTCAGGATCTTTTGATAGGTTTCAAATCCTATTTCATTGATGAAACCGCTTTGTTCACCGCCCAACAAGTCCCCGGCTCCGCGAATTTCAAGATCCTTCATCGCGATGTTGAAGCCGCTGCCAAGTTCGCTGAACTGTTCCAGGGCGGTCATCCGTTTCCGGGCATCATCGGTCATTGCAGATTCCGGCGGAGTGATAAAATAACAAAACGCCTTTTTGTTGCTTCGACCCACGCGACCCCGCATTTGGTGCAGATCAGACAATCCGAAATTATTTGCGTTATTTATAAAGATCGTGTTGGCATTAGTAACATCAAGCCCGCTTTCAACGATGGTTGTGGAAACCAGCACATCAAATTCGCCGTTCATAAAACTGAGCATCAACTTTTCGAGTTTTTTTCCTTCCATTTGTCCGTGGCCCACGCCTACTTTTGCATCGGGTACCAGTCGTTGGATCATCCCGGCAACTTCCTTTATGTTCTCGATCCTGTTATGAATAAAGAAAACCTGTCCGCCCCGCTGGATCTCATAAATAATGGCATCGCGGATTATTTCTTCTGAAAATCGAACAAAATTGCTTTCAATAGGATACCTGTTTGGCGGTGGCGTAGAAATAGTTGACAGATCCCGTGCCGCCATCAGGCTGAATTGCAGCGTTCTCGGAATAGGAGTTGCCGTAAGCGTAAGCGTATCCACATTTTCCTTGATGGTCTTCAGCTTGTCTTTTACCGCTACTCCAAATTTTTGTTCTTCATCCACGATCAGCAAACCAAGATCTTTGAACTTAACCGCTTTGCTCACCAATTGATGGGTCCCAATAATGATGTCTACGCTCCCCTTTGCCAGATCCTCCAGGGTTTCTTTGCGCTCTTTTGCCGTCCTGAACCGGTTTAAATAATCTACGCTCACCGGAAAATCCTTTAGGCGTTCAGTAAATGTTTTGTGATGCTGAAATGCCAGAATGGTAGTCGGCACCAAAACAGCCACTTGTTTTCCGTTATCTACCGCCTTAAATGCAGCACGGATTGCGACTTCTGTTTTTCCGAAACCCACATCTCCGCACACCAACCGGTCCATTGGGCGGTCGTTTTCCATATCCAGTTTCACATCGGCGGTCGCGGTAGTTTGATCTGGTGTATCTTCATAGATAAATGAAGCCTCCAGTTCATTCTGCAAATAACTGTCGGGGCCAAAGGCAAAACCCTTCTGCAACCGGCGTTTGGCATAGAGTTCAATTAAATTAAACGCGATATGCTTGACCCGCGTCTTGGTTTTTTCCTTTAAATTCTTCCAGGAATTGCTGCCAAGTTTATAAATTTTTGGCGGTTTCCCGTCCTTTCCTGTGAATTTTGAAATTTTGTGCAGTGAGTGTATGCTGAGATATAAAATATCGCGCTCGCCGTAAACCAATTTGATGGCTTCCTGTTTTTTGCCCTCTACATCTATCTTCTGCAATCCTCCAAATTTACCAATCCCGTGATCTATATGTGTAACATAATCGCCAACCTCAAGATTAGTGAGTTCCTTCAGGGTTATTGCCTGTTTTTTGGCATAGCCGTTTTTTAGATGGAATTTATGGTACCGCTCAAAGATCTGATGATCTGTATAACAAATCAATTTGGAATCTTCGTCTATAAAACCTTGATATAGGGACAATACCAGGGTTTTATATTCCACCTTTCTGTCCTGATCTTCAAAAATATCGTGAAAACGCTTTGCCTGCTGATCACTGGCGCAAAAAATAAAGTTTTTATATCCGGCCTCCTGGTTTTCGATTAAATTATCGATGAGCAGGTTAAATTGTTTATTAAAGGAAGGTTGCGGTTTTGTATTAAAGCTAATTACTTCTTTTTGAATTGCCGATCCAGGTTGCGGGTGGCGCATAGTGCCTCCTCCCTGTAAAAATCCCTGGTCACCAAGTTCAACCACCGTAAAATCCAGCAACTGCTTTAATAACAATCCAGAGGTACAAAAAAGTTCTTCCGGTTTGCTGTGTTTTATTTCTTCTGATAAATCTTTAAAGGCTTCTTCGGCTTTCTCAAAAAGTTTGTCCATAGCCCCGGAAAGCAAATCCAGGTTTTTAACGAAAACAACAGTTTTTGATGCGATATATTTAAAAAAACTCTCCCGTACCTCATCCAGCTTTTTATTCTCCACATTTGGCATCACTGAGATCTTCTTGACTTTTTCTGTAGAAAGCTGGGTTTCCACATCAAAACTTCGGATACTGTCTACCTCATCCCCAAAAAACTCGATCCGGTAAGGTTCGTCATTGCTGAAGGAAAAAACATCTATGATCCCACCACGAACCGAAAACTCGCCCGGTTCAGTCACAAAATCCACCCGCTTGAATTTGTATTCAAATAAAACTTCATTTACAAAATCAATAGATAGAAGATCACCAACCGAAATTTTCAAGGTACTCTTCTCCAGTTCCTTTCGGGTGACCACTTTTTCAAAAAGCGCATCGGGATAGGTGACAATTATTGCCGGTTTTTTACGGGAATTTATTCGGTTAAGCACCTCAGAGCGCAACAAAACGTTCGCGTTGTCGGTTTCTTCAAGTTGATAGGGCCTTCGGTAACTTCCGGGATAAAACAAGACATTCTTTTCACCCACAAGTTGTTCAAGGTCATTCAGATAGTAGGCGGCTTCTTCCTTATCGTTAAAGATCAGCAAAAAGGGTTTGTCTGCTTCTTCAAAAGCATTGGCAAGCACATAGGAAAGTGCAGAGCCAACAAGGCCTTTTATGTGAATTCGCGATGAATTTTCTTCGGAAAGGGCAATGGATTCTCGCAGTTTCTGCTGTTGCAGGGACTGTGCAAAAGATTTGGCAATTATGGTTTTACTCATTGCCGCAAAGATAATCGCTGCGGCTTTCCTTTACAAAAAATTTATAGTTTTTTGTAAGAAACTGCTTTTAGAATAGTGCCTGATAGGGGTTAAACCCTGTTAACTTCAAAATAATCAATGTTTTTATCAATAGAGACGGTACCATTTTGATTGATTTCAACCAATAATAAATGTGGAAATGGGAAAGTATAAAGAATTTGATGTTTTTAGGCGAGCTTTAAATATTCGCCTTACTATTTAGCAACTTATAAAAAGGGTTGGTTTTTCTATTTACAAATCCGTGATAGCTGATATAAACGAAAAGTAAAATTGCACCTCCAATGGCTGTATAGGCAATAAGTTGATTTCCGATCTCGTGCCTCACATAAATAGCAATAAGAGCCCATACGCCTACCAATGCAAATTCCCGCATATTTCGTTTATAGATCATAAGTGAATTTAAAATCACTGCAATCACAATCATAATCACAGTCCACTGGCTTTCGCTAAATATCCAGCCATCCCAGCTTATTTTAGATAGGTAAGCGGCTACGTTGGCAATAGAAGCCACCGCGATCCAGCCGGCGTACAAACAAATTGGCCACCAGGTAAAAGCGATTATTTTGAGTGGAGCATCCCAGCGTTCCATATTGGTATTTAAAACAATCTTTAAAAGACTCCCCAAAATAACAAACATCACGATTACAGAAATAAAGGTGTATTCATACAACCAAACTACTACCCAAAGGGCATTGGCTAAATTGGCGATAATGAACCAGTACCCGGTTTTCAGGATATAACCCGAGTCGAAGTAACTTGAAAAAGCTTTGTATAGTTGGAATCCGGCATAAAAAAACAGGGAAATAAAAATGATTCCCCAAATGGAAAAGGCATATCCTGCCGGGGTGAACAAATTATCGTATTTCCTGCTCAGACTAGCCATAGTGTTGTTATTAAATCGCCCAGCCTGGGCAAAATAATTAACTGCGATTACAAGTATTACCGAAAGAAAATTTAAGACCGAAAGTTTTTTATTCATTTCAAAAAAGTTGTGTTGTCAATCTAAAATTACTTCATTTTTTTATTTTTGAAAGATTTAGTTTCCTGCAAGGGAGGAAATCCATATTTCCGGGCTAATTTTCCAGGTCAAAATAAATACTTTAGTGTTTTAAATAAATTTTAAGGTTACTTCCAACACGCTTTAATTATATTTGTTCTAACGAAAACTTTAAAATATAAAATATGGCATTCTCAGATTTGTTTGGTTCTGGAGAACATTTGCGCAATTTAGGTCATTTTTCTGCGATCGTACATTTGGCGGCTGTTGATGGTGAAATAAATGAACTTGAAGAAGTTCAATTGCGACGTTTTGCCGCAAAACTGGATATAAGTGAAACGGAATACCTGGAAGTAATGCAAAATCCCAAAGCTTATCCCGTTCACGCTCTAAATACCTATGAGCACAGACTTGAAAGGCTTCACGATTTGTTCAAGATCATTTATGCAGACCATGAAATAGATGAGGAAGAAATTCATTTGATAAAAAAATACGCTTTAGCCATAGGTTTTACCGCAACAACTGCAGATCCCCTTATAAATCGTTCCATTCAGATTTTTAGCGGAAGAATTGATTTTGAAGATTATAAATATTTAGTAGAGAAAAATAAAGACTAATTTTCGTATTTAGCCATAAATTCTTCTGCTTTCTCTACCATCTTAGTGCTTCCGCAAAAGTAAGGAGCCCTTTGGTGAAGTTCTGTTGGAACAATGTCCATTATTCTTGTAAACCCGTCGCTGGCCTTTCCTCCTGCCTGTTCCACGATATAGGCCATAGGGTTACATTCGTATAAAAGTCGAAGTTTCCCGTTAACGGCTTTAGAACTTTTTGGATAAATAAAAATACCGCCTTTGATCATATTCCGGTGAATATCACTCACCATAGAGCCTATATATCTTGAGGTATAAGGCCTGTCTTCTTTTTCTTCCTGGCAATATTTGAGATAATCTTTTACCCCTTGCGGAAAATGCACATAATTCCCTTCGTTTATGGAATAGATATTTCCGGTTTCAGGGAATTTCATGTCCGGATGGGATAAATACCAGGTGCCAATTGCCGGGTTAAGGGTAAATCCGTTCACTCCATGTCCTGTGGTGTAGACCAGCATAGTAGAAGTTCCATAAATAATATAACCCGCAGCTACCTGTTTATTCCCCGGCTGTAAAAAATCTTCCTTTTGAACCGGAGTCCCCACAGGAGTTATCCTGTGGTATATTGAAAAAATTGTCCCTACAGATACATTCACATCTATATTTGAACTTCCGTCAAGGGGATCCATCAATACGACATATTTATTTTTATGATCATTATTACAACCTGCAATTGTTATAAAATCATCATTTTCTTCAGAAGCAATTCCGCAAACGATTTCCCGGTTGGTCAAAGTCTTTATAAAGGCATTATTGGCATATACATCCAGTTTTTGCTGATCTTCGCCCTGAATGTTGGTTTCCCCGTAAGCACCGATAATATCAACAAGCCCCGCTTTATTTACCTCGTGGTTAACTACTTTGGCAGCCAAACGTATAGAGTTTATCAACCGTGAGAGTTCTCCGGATGAAAAAGCGAAATCCGATTGATTTTCAATAATAAATTCACCTAAAGTTTGGTTTTGTTTGGCCATTTTGCTGATATGTGGGTTATGATGCGGCAAAAATATTCAAATTAAAAGGTTACTACAACGTTTTCGCAGTTTATATCTCATTTTAATTCTCCTTTTAATTCTTATTTTTGTGAATCATTAACATATACTATGGATCATATAATTAGACAAGCCGGCCCTAAAGACATGCCACAGGTGCTGGAACTTATAAAAGAACTGGCAGCTTTCGAAAAAGAACCCGATGCCGTGGTTATTACCGCAGAAGATCTTGTAAAAGACGGTTTTGGAGATAATCCCTTATTTACTTGTTTTGTTGCCGAAGTGAACGGGGTTATTCAGGGAATGGCCCTGGTTTATTACCGGTATTCTACCTGGAAGGGCCGCACCGTGCACCTTGAAGATCTGGTGGTACGCCAGGAAATGCGCGGTACAGGACTGGGGAGCGCTTTGTACAATAAAGTAATTGACTATTCCAGAGAACAAGGAGTTAAGCGCACAGAATGGGTTGTTCTGGACTGGAATACCTCTGCAATTGAATTTTACCAACGCAGTGGGGCCACGGTTTTAAAGGATTGGCATCTCGTGCAAATGGATGAAATTGCTAGGAATGCTTATTTGAAATTGAGATAAAACTCCATATCTATAGGTGCTTTAATACGCTTTAATCAATTTCAATTGCTAAATTTGTAAAAATCACCGAATCCATGGAATACACGATAAGAGAAGCGAAAAGAGAAGATATGCCACAAGTACTTGAACTTATCAAGGAACTGGCCGCTTACGAAAATGCTTCAAACCAGGTTGAAATAGGCCTTGAGGACCTAGAAAAAGAAGGCTTTGACGAGGGTAATTTCACATGTTTTGTAGCCGATGTTGATGGCAAGATCCAGGGAATGGCGTTGGTTTATTTCAGGTTTTCTACCTGGAAAGGTCGCACCGTACATTTAGAAGACCTAATTGTTAGGGAATCTATGCGGGGTACCGGCCTTGGAGGAGCATTGTACAAAAGAGTTGTTCAATATGGCCACGATAACGGGGTTAAAAGAGTTGAATGGGTGGTTTCTGAAGGCAATAAAAATGCGATCGAATTTTACGAAAATACCGGAGCCGACATCAAAAAGAACTGGTACACCGTACATATGGATGAAACAGGGATCCAGGAAAATCTCAAATAATAAAAATGGAGATATTTAAATTTGGCGGCGCATCGGTAAAGGATGCAGCCTCAGTTAAAAATGTTCTCAGGGTACTTCAAAAAACAGGCTTTCAGGATAAAGTTATCGTGATCTCAGCGATGGGAAAAATGACCAATGCCTTTGAAATTGTGATTGCCGAATACCTTAGCTCCAGGGACATTCCAGGGAAAAGTTTGTCTGTTATCAAAGAGTATCATCTGGATTTAGCCCATCAGCTTTTTGAATCAAACCAGGCTCCAGTTTTTGAGAAGATCAATGCATTTTTTAGGGAACTCACTAATTTTATGAAACACAACAAATCTGTACAATACGATTTTGTGTATGATCAAATGGTGTGTTTCGGGGAATTGATCTCTTCAACGATTGTAAGCGAATATTTAAAACTTCAGGGGATCGAACACTCCTGGATAGATGCCCGGCAGTTTATTAAAACCGACAGCACCTATCGCGATGCGAGGGTAAATTGGGAAGAAACCCAGGAAAAGATCACACACGGGGTAAAACCCGGCAAATTATATCTCACCCAGGGATTTATAGGTTCCGATGCCAATAACTTTACGACCACATTGGGCCGTGAAGGAAGCGATTATACCGCCGCTATCTTTGCCTATTGCCTGAATGCCGAAAAAGTGATTATCTGGAAAGATGTCCCCGGAGTGATGAATGCCGATCCGCGTATGTTCGAAAATCCGCAGCTATTAAATCAAATTTCCTATGAAGAAGCCATCGAACTGGCTTTTTACGGAGCTTCGGTAATTCACCCTAAAACCCTGCAACCGCTCCAGCGCAAGGAAATTCCATTATTCGTAAAATCCTTCCTGAATCCTGGAGATGCCGGAACAGCCGTGAGCAAAGGACAAAGCCTTATCCCGGAAATCCCTTGTTTTATTGTCAAGAAAGGCCAGGTACTTATCTCACTTTCCAGCCTCGATTTTTCATTTATGGTAGAAGAGAACATCAGCGATATTTTTAAATTGTTCCATCTTTATCAGATGAAGGTAGATCTAATTCAAAATTCAGCCATCAGTTTTGCGGTTTGTGTAGATAACAGGTTCAACAACCTCGAGAGACTAATTCAGCATTTAAAAGCCCGGTTTAAAGTTGAATTTATTACCGGAGTTTGCCTTTATACCATTAGGCATTTTGACGATCTGTCATTAAAAACCCTTGAAAAAGACAAGGAAGTTTTGCTGAAACAGGTCACTCAAAATACGGTTCAACTGATTACCAGGACCTGAAAAATTAGACTAAATTTCAAATCGCTATATTTGATTAGAACCTAAACTGACATCCATGGGAATTGTAACCGCAAGCGAAGTAGCCAAAGTGATGAACCTGGAAAAGTTGGGTCCTTTAGGCACTGCAATTGGATGGGTTGTCCTGCGAACCACCAAACTATCTACCCTTAACAAAGAATATGACAAACGGAAAAACCTAAAAGGAGTTGAATTTATAAATTCAATTTTAAAGGGTTTTGAAATTGATTTCGAAATTCCGCCTGAAGATTTAAAACGCATTCCCAAAACCGGTCCTTTTATTGTAATTTCCAACCACCCGCTGGGAGGAATTGACGGGATGATCCTGATGAAGATCGTTTTAGAACAGCGCCCGGATTTTAAGGTATTAGCAAACTTCCTGTTATCCAGGCTGGAACCTTTAGAGCCATATATAATGCCCGTAAACCCATTTGAAGATCACAAAGCCGCAAAATCCAGTTTAGGCGGGATCAAACAAGCCATTTCACACTTAAAAGACGGCGGTGTCCTTGGGATTTTTCCGGCCGGAGAAGTTTCCACTTTCAGGGATGAAAGAACAATTGTAGATAAACCCTGGGAACCTGCGGCCATGAAATTGATCCAAAAAGCAAATGTACCGGTGATCCCCATTTATTTCCACGCCAAAAACAGCCCATTTTTCTATCGTTTGGCCGGTTTAAGCGATGCGCTGCGCACGGCGAGACTTCCCGGGGAAGTGCTCTCCCAGAAAAAGCGCAAAATAAAGGTGCGAATTGGAAATGCCATTTCCCCTGAAGATCAGGCCAAAACTCCAAATTTGGAGGCTTTTACCGCTATTTTACGTCGAAAAACATATATGTTGGCTAATTCTTTTGAAAAAAAAAGACTTATTGACAAGCTTCCAAAAAGCTTGAAACTGCCGAAAACTCCCAAGAAAATTGCATTGGAAACGAATAAAAAACTGATGCTGGCTGAAATTGAAACCTGCAGATTTCTCGATAAGCGGTTGTTGGGGAGCAAGAACTATGAAGTGTTCCTTTCAAAAAAGGAAATAATTCCAAATATTGTGAACGAGATAGGCCGGCTCCGGGAAATTACTTTCAGGGAAATTGGCGAAGGCACGAATAACGCGGTGGATCTAGATAAATTTGACGACTATTATTACCATTTATTCCTGTGGGACAATGAGGCAAAAAAAATTGCCGGAGCTTACAGGATGGGAATGGGAGCCGAGATCTTCGAAAAATATGGCATTGATGGGTTTTATCTTCAGGACTTGTTCCGATTTGAGCCGGAATTACACTCTATGATGAGCCAGTCTATTGAAATGGGAAGGGCTTTTATAATCAAGGAATATCAGCAAAAACCTATGCCCTTATTTTTGCTATGGAAAGGAATTGTTCATTGTACGCTGCGGTTTTCAGAACACAAATATTTAATTGGAGGAGTAAGCATCAGCAATAAATTTTCAAATTTCTCCAAATCGCTGATGATCGAATTTATGAAATCAAATTATTACGATCCGTATGTCGCCCAATTTATAAGGCCCAAAAAGGCGTTTAAGGTAAAATTGAACGATGCCGACAAAGATTTTGTTTTTGATGAGAGCAAAGCCGATATGAACAAATTTGATAAGATCATCGATGAAATTGAACCGGGAAGCTTGAGAATGCCGGTATTGATCAAAAAATACATCAAACAAAATGCCCGGGTGATCGCTTTTAATGTAGATCCTCTTTTTAACAATGCCGTAGATGGGCTGATGTATATTCGCATAGCCGATTTGCCCGAAAGCACGGTTAAACCTGTAATGGAGGAACTTCAAAAGGAAATGGAACGAAAAGCGAATCATTCCTGAAATTCCTTCTTATGAATGATTTGTTAATTTCATGTTATTCCCGGAATTGCATTGGGGAATGGCGAATTTCATCTTTATATTTCGCAAAATAAAAATCTGAGTATGGAAAAGATATTAATTGTAGGTGCTACCGGACAAACCGGGAAACGGGTAATCGAGATTTTAAACAATTCAAAGAGTTTTGAGCCTGTCGCGATGATTCGTGATGAGGAACAAAAGGAGGAATTTGACGACATGGATGTGAAATGGGTGCTTGCCGATCTGGAAAATGAGGTAGATCACGCCTTAAAAGGAATAGACAAAATTATTTTTGCTGCTGGCTCCGGAGGAAGTACCGGGGACGATAAAACTCTCGCAGTTGATCAGGAAGGTGCCATAAAAATGATAAATGCCGCTAAAAAGGCAAAGATCAAAAAATTCATTATGCTCAGTTCCATGGGAGCAGATGATCCTTCACAATACAAAAAGCTTGAGTCCTACTTAGCTGCCAAGAAAAGAGCCGACGAATACTTAATTGAAAGCGGCGTACCTTATACCATTGTTCGGCCCGGTACCTTAAACGACGATTTAGGTCTTGCCAAAGTTAAACTTGCGGAAAAACTGAATGAAAAAGGAGAGATTTCCAGGGATGATGTGGCATTCATATTAGCTATGAGTCTCGCAGATCCTTTGGTTAACAATAAAACTTTTGAAGCCCTGGAAGGCGATAAACCAATTAAAGCTTCACTGATTGAATTGAGCAGATAACGGGGAATTTTAATCTAAGACATTAACAAAATGAAGCCATTGCTCAAAGAGCTTCGCCCGGGAATAAAAGTGTGCATTGTTCAAAAACAGGATCAGCGCACAGGAAAAATTACCGAAGGAACCGTGGCTGATATTCTTACAAAATCCTCTTCTCATCCACATGGGATAAAAGTGCGATTGACCACAGGAGAAGTGGGAAGGGTGGAAAAATTAGTGGCCTCAGGGATTTAATAATTTGGTTCTGTTTATTAGGTTC
>JAENXB010000004.1 GCA_016649785.1 Flavobacteriaceae bacterium | reverse complement strand
TTGAAAAACATAAATTCCTTCCTTCAATAAAAAATAAGAAAAAATGAAAATATACACCAAAACCGGCGACAAGGGAACCACTTCACTTTTTGGGGGCACCAGGGTTCCAAAGCACCACATCCGCATAGAGAGTTATGGCACCGTAGATGAACTCAATGCACATATCGGCCTGATAAAGGATCAGGAAATAGAGGTTCACACCAAAGAAATTTTAAACCGTGTTCAGGACAGGTTGTTTACTATTGGATCTACACTGGCTACCGAGCCGGAAAAGGCAAGCCTAAAAAGCGGAAAGGAACGCCTCAGGATCCCTAAGATTTCTGAAGAAGATATCATGCTTTTAGAAAAAGAAATGGACCTGATGAATGACACGCTTCCGGAGATGACCCATTTTGTTTTGCCGGGCGGACACCAATCTGTGTCATTCTGTCACATTGCACGCTGTGTTTGCCGCCGCGCAGAACGTATGGCCACAGCACTTTATGAAATAAGCCCCTTTGATGAAATGGTTATAAAGTACCTGAACCGCCTTTCTGATTACCTGTTTGTACTGGCACGAAAATTGTCCAAAGATTTAAACGCAGAAGAAATTCAATGGATTCCCGAAAAAGGAAAATAACAACTTGCAGCTTAGCTCTAATTTAGCCATAAACTCTAAAAGATCACCTTTTTAGAGTACGTTCTTAAAATTATTGATAAATAATTGATTTTTTACTTGCACATTACAACAAAAAAATTATTTTTGCAAAAATTAAAACCTGATTTATCAATGTATTGGACTTTAGAATTAGCATCCTACCTAAGTGATGCCCCCTGGCCGGCGACAAAAGACGAGTTAATTGATTATGCAATCCGTACAGGTGCTCCGCTGGAAGTAGTGGAGAACCTTCAATCTATTGAAGATGAAGGAGATTCGTATGATTCAATTGACGAAATTTGGCCTGATTATCCTACTGATGAGGATTATCTTTGGAACGAGGATGAATATTAAAAAATTACCGCGTTAAAAAAAAAGGTCTCATTATTGAGGCTTTTTTTTTGCGTACATTTGAAACATAAAAAATAAAAAAACTATGAGTTTTTTAGATTCTGTATTTAAAGTATTTATTGGCGATAAATCCAAAAAAGACGTCAAGGAAATACAGCCTATTGTAGATAAAATCCTTGCACTTGAAAAAACTTTTGAAGCGCTGACACTGGATGAACTACGGGAAAAAACCGTTTCTTTCAAAAAGAAGATCGCCGATTCTACCCTGGAGATGAAAGAGAAGATCGAAGCCCTGAACAAAGAGGCCGATGCTACCGATGATATTACGCGAAACGAAGATATATACGCCGAAATTGATACCCTAAAGGAAAAGATATACGTGGTTTCCGAAGCTGTATTAAATGAAATTCTTCCCGAAGCTTTTGCCACCGTAAAAGAAACTGCAAAACGTTTTGTCAACAATAAAGAGCTAAAGGTGAAAGCAACTGCTTTTGACCGTGAGATCTCTGCCGAGAAAGCCTATGTACGCCTGGAAGACGATCATGCCATTTGGAATAACTCCTGGGATGCCGCAGGAAAACCCATTACCTGGGATATGGTTCATTACGAAGTCCAACTTATAGGAGGGGTTGCAATGCACCAGGGAAAAATTGCCGAGATGCAAACCGGGGAAGGAAAAACCCTGGTCGCTACCTTGCCAATGTACCTGAATGGCCTTTCGGGAAATGGGGTACACCTGGTAACCGTAAACGATTATCTGGCAAAAAGGGACAGCGCCTGGATGGCTCCTATCTTTCAATTCCACGGTCTTAGCGTAGATTGTATAGATTATCACAAGCCTAATTCCGCCTCAAGGCGAAAGGCTTACAATGCCGATATTACCTACGGAACCAATAACGAATTCGGATTTGATTACCTGAGGGACAATATGTCCCATGCTCCCGATGATTTAGTGCAGCGCCCGCATAACTACGCCATTGTTGATGAGGTGGATTCTGTATTGGTAGATGATGCCAGGACCCCATTGATTATTTCCGGTCCTATCCCAAAAGGCGATATCCACGAATTTGATATGTTGAAGCCTGCTATTGCCAATATTGTTGAAGTACAGCGGCAACACCTCAATAAAATTCTGGCGGAAGCAAAAAAATTAATAACTGCAGGAAACACCAAAGAAGGCGGACTGCAATTATTGCGCGCTTTCCGTGGATTGCCAAAAAACAAGGCACTTATCAAGTTTTTAAGTGAAGAAGGGATAAAACACCTGCTTCAAAAAACCGAAAATCAATATATGGCAGACAACAACCGGGAAATGCCCAAGGTTGATGAAGAACTGTATTTTGTAATTGAAGAGAAAAACAATCAGATAGACCTCACCGATAAAGGAGTTGAATTTCTTTCCGGAAAGGATGACCCCAACTTTTTTGTGATGCCCGAAATTGGGATGGAAATCTCAAAAATTGATAAAGAAGGTCTTTCCAAGGAGGAAGAAGCACAAAAAAAAGAAGATCTTTTTAGGGATTACAGCCTTAAAAGTGAACGTATCCATACCTTAAGGCAATTGCTTAAAGCTTATACCCTTTTTGAAAAGGACACAGAATATGTGGTGATAGAGAATAAGGTAAAAATTGTAGACGAGCAAACCGGCCGTATGATGGAAGGCCGTCGTTACAGCGATGGACTGCACCAGGCCATTGAAGCCAAGGAAAATGTGAAAATTGAAGACGCCACCCAAACCTTTGCTACCATTACCCTTCAAAATTTCTTTAGAATGTACCGCAAACTCTCCGGGATGACGGGTACTGCAGTTACTGAAGCCGGGGAACTCTGGGAAATCTACGAACTGGATGTGGTTGAAATACCTACCAACAGACCGGTTACCAGGAAGGACATGGAAGATTTGGTCTTCAAGACCAAACGCGAAAAATTCAAGGCGGTAATTGATCAGGTCACCGAACTCTCAAATGCAGGCAGGCCGGTACTTATTGGTACGACATCTGTTGAAATTTCAGAATTGTTGAGCAAGATGCTTCATATGCGAAACGTTCAGCACAACGTACTTAACGCGAAATTGCACAAAAGAGAAGCCGATATAGTTGCTGAAGCAGGAAATGCAGGGGTAGTTACCATTGCCACCAACATGGCAGGGCGTGGTACCGACATTAAACTTAGTAAGGAAGTTAAAGAAGCCGGCGGTTTGGCCATTATTGGAACCGAGCGTCACGATTCCAGACGTGTGGACAGGCAATTACGAGGCCGTGCAGGACGTCAGGGAGATCCAGGAAGTTCACAATTCTATGTTTCCCTGGAAGACAACCTGATGCGTTTGTTCGGATCTGAACGAATTGCAAAACTGATGGACAAAATGGGATTGGAAGAAGGAGAAGTTATTCAACATTCCATGATCTCTAAATCCATAGAACGGGCTCAGAAAAAAGTGGAAGAAAATAACTTTGGGGTACGTAAGCGATTACTGGAATATGACGATGTGATGAGCGCCCAACGTGAGGTGATCTACAAACGTCGTTACCACGCTTTGTTTGGGGACAGACTAAAAGTGGATATCGCCAATATGATCTATGACACTTCTGAAATTATTTCGGAAACCAATAAGCAGGCTTCCGATTTCAAAAACTTTGAGTTTGAGCTTATCAGGTATTTTTCTATGAGTTCACCTGTTTCGGAAGAGCAATTCGGAAAAATGGACACCCTAAAAATTTCTGCCGAAGTTTACAAAGCAGCATACGAGCACTATCATAATAAAATGGAACGCAGCGCAAAATCTGCCTTTCCTATTATCAAACAGGTTTTTGAAGATCCTTCAAATAATTTTGAAAGAATTGCTGTTCCCTTTACCGATGGGACAAAAAGCCTTCAGGTGGTTACCGATCTGAAAAAAGCCTATGAAACCGAAGGAAAGCAACTTACAAAGGATTTTGAAAAAAACATAACCCTTGCCATTATCGATGAATCCTGGAAAACGCATTTGCGCAAAATGGATGAATTAAAACAAAGCGTTCAACTTGCGGTTCACGAACAAAAAGACCCCTTACTGATCTATAAATTTGAGGCTTTCGAGTTGTTCAAGCTAATGTTAGATCAGGTTAACAAAGATGTGATCTCCTTCTTGTTCAAAGGAGAAATCCCTGAAGGAAATGTTTCCAATATCCAGGAAGCCCGCCAGCCTAAAAGACGGGAAAAGATTGAAACCACTAAAGAAGAAATTCCGAATTTAGATGAGAGATCAGCCCAAAGCCGTGCTGCAGGACAAAGCACTCAAAGAAGGCCTGCAATTACGGAAACCATCGTTCGGGAACAACCAAAAATTAACCGGAACGATAGGGTGTCAATTAAAAATGTGATTAGCGGGGAAACCCAGACTATGAAATACAAACAGGCCATTCCACTCATTGAAAAAGGGGATTGGGTACTGACTGCAAATTAAGCATGAAGTTAGATGTTATATTTTAGACATTAGACATTAGACATTAGACATTAGACATTAGACAAAGATAAAGTTTGAAATACGAAGTTTGAATTACGAAGTGGGATGTTTATTATTTTTTTTGAACTTTGAACTTTGAACTTTGAACTTTGAACTTTGAACTTACTCACTGAACCTAACGAGGTCTCAAAGACCTGTTAGGTTTTTTTTTGGGATCTGATAAGTTTTGAAAAGATAAAACTCACAGTGTTATTTTACGCGAGAATAATATTTAGATCACAATTAAAAAAAATCATAAAAGCTGCTTATTTTTTAATAATTTTAAGGTCTTAACCAATCTTCAACAAAAATGAAAAATTTTTCAATTGAAATCAAATGGAGTATTATTTTTGTAATTGTATATCTCCTATGGATGGTTTTTGAAAAATTGGTGGGATGGCACGGGGAACATATAGACAAGCACGGCCTTTATACCAACATTTTCGGGTTAATTGCCCTTGGAATTTATACACTTGCGATACGTGATAAGCGCAATAATTATTTTAACGGGATCATCACCTGGCGCCAGGGTTTTGTTACAGGCATTGTACTTACCATCATAATCACAGCAATTTCTCCCCTTTCCCAATATATTGTCACTACCAATATTTCTCCTGAATATTTTGACAATATGATCGAACTCAGCGTAAATAACAATGCGATGGAACAGGAACAGGCCGAAGCCTACTTCAACTTAAAATCATATATAATTCAGGCAGTCTTTAGCGCTTTGGTAATGGGCGTTGGTACAGCGGCATTGGCGGCATTGATAATCAGGACCAATCCAGAATTGAGAATCAAGAAATAAGACAAAAAAATATTAGTGCATTCGTGGCATTTAAAAACCATTTTATAAAGCTTAGCCACGAATGCACTAATCAAATTTTATTTAAGTACCAGGTATAAAAAAAACGGAAAACGGTCCATCTTCCTTTGGGCTTCGGAGGATAAAAAAACCAAAAACGGAAAACAGAATATTTTGGACCCGATCCTTAGGGAACTTTTTAAATTTTGAATTTTGAACTTTAAATTTTCCTTTTACCCAATTTTCAAAAATAAATTAGGATCGGGACAGTTTTTCAGATAGAGATCAAGGTCTTCTTTTGCCACAACCCCGGGATAATCCCCGCTATTTCCCTGGAGATCGTCTATAATCTGGAAATGCAAATGGGGTGCATACCCCCCGTTAACTTTGGGAGATCCCACTTCCGCAATTTTGTCCCCGGCCTCCACAATTTGTCCGAAACAAAGATTAGTTATGGATCTTTTCTTTAAATGTCCATAAAGGGTGTAAAAAGTTTTTTCGTCTACAATATGTTCCAAAATAATTGTCGGCCCGTAATTGCCAAGACCTTCATTATCCCTGAAACTGTGAACAGTTCCATCCAATGGTGCTAAAACTGCCGTACCAACATCACACCAAATATCCAAACCTATATGGATCTCTCTTGGGGAAGGGGTTTTGTCGTTATTAAAAATGATGCTATGCTGATAAAGATTTCGTTTTTCATTATAACCCCCATAAGCCACTTTGCCTTTTTGTTTGGAAACTTTATCGTCTATATATTTCTTAAATTCCGGGGCAGATGGAATTTTCATATCATTTAATTCCTTATTGGCCTGTGAGAGATCAATTTTTACATAATCTTTTAATTTATACTTAGTGTCAATAACAGGCGTAAAGCCCTCAGTGAGAGAACTGATAAAGTCGGAAAAATTAAAAGAGTCCATCGAATTAGTTTTTTTTTAAATATAATATATTTTACTAAAAAATTCCCAAACAAGAAGTTAATAGAAAACCAATTTTCCGTTTGGAAGTAAACTTAGCTTTTGTGGAAAATTTTTATTGTCCCCATTTTTCATCGGGTTTCAAATAGAAATATCCTAATCTGTAATTTCTTGTTTTCCAGATTTCAGGACAGCAATAACCGGGAATTCAAACCTGGAAATTGTCAGGTCCATTTCTTTTTTTATTTGGCACAATTTTAGACCTTATATGGAGTTACTCAAGCCAATCAAATGAAGAAATACTTTAAAACAGCAATAAAAATAACCGGGGTTGCACTTTTATTAACTTTGGTTGCATTATTTATTGTCAGGTATTCCACCAAAGCCCATAGCCCTGAAGACATCAGTCATTACGAGGAAGCTTCACTAAAGATGGAAGTTTTTTACAATCGGCCTTATAAAAAAGACAGGATTATTTTCGGAGATCTGGTTCCTTATGGAGAAGTATGGAGAACCGGTGCCAATGAAGCTACTACTTTTTATTCCAATGAGGACCTGTTGGTAGATGGTTCATTTTTAAAAGCCGGGAAATACACACTCTGGACAATCCCCATGAAGGATTCCTGGAAGGTGTTCTTCAATTCTAAAATGTATCCCTGGGGAATTGACCTGGATAAAAAAGCGTACCGGGATCCTGACTTTGACGTATTGACTTTAGAAATCCCGGTAACACAACCGGAGATATCCCTGGAACAATTCAGCATTTACTTTGAAAAGGCCAATGATCTGGTATTTCTTAAATTAGGCTGGGACCAAACCCTTGTAGCGATTCCGATTATAATGGCAAAAGAAGCGCAAATAGCGCCTCTTTCGTCCAACTGATTAAAATTTAAAAAACCTGATCATTCTTCGTCCAACATCAAATTCAGGGTCACATCTATATTATCTGTGGTAGCAATGGAATAAGGACAGGTTTCGTGAGCATCGTTCACCAGTTCTTCAGCTGTTTCAACATCCACTCCCGGAAGATAGGCATCTAAAATAACCGAAATTTCCAAATCGTCTTCTTCTGTTTTTCCAATCCGCACGGTTGCCGTGACATTAAAATCGCCCAGATCTACCTTTTGTTCTTTCGCAACTTCCTCTAAAGCACCTGCAAAAGAGGCTGAGTATCCCGCTGCAAAGAGGTGTTCGGGATTGGTGAAATTTCCGCCTTTTCCACCCAAAGTTTTGGGAGAGCTCAATTTCATATTTATTACGCCATCCTCACTTTTTACGTGGCCTTCCCGGCCTCCGGTTGTTGTAGCTTTGGCTTTGTACAATGTTTTCATCTTATTAATTTTTGATTAACTTTATATAAATTTGAAGATACCAACTTAAGGAGTTCACATCAAAAATCATTTCATAAATTTGTCTTAAATAATTTTTCAATATTGTCCAAAACCACCCATAAATCGGCATTAAATCAATCGGAAAGCACGCCTGCTTCGCCACATATCAATGCTGCTTCAGCGGGAAAAATAAAAGCCTTCAGAAAAAAGCAGTTAACAGATGAGGAACTTAAGGATCAACTTCTTGCCGGAAATAAAACTGCCCTGAGCCGCGGGATCACTTTGGTTGAAAGTAATCAGGTAGATCACCAAAAAAGGGCCGAAAAACTGGTGGAAGCTTGTTTGCCTTTCGCACATAAATCTATACGAATTGGGATCACAGGAGTTCCCGGAGTAGGAAAAAGCACTTTTATTGAAGCTTTTGGAAGTTATCTTGTAAAGCAGGGAAAAAAAGTGGCGGTGCTGGCAGTAGATCCTACCAGTACGATATCACGCGGAAGTATTTTAGGCGATAAAACCAGGATGGAGAATTTGGTGACCGAAGAAAATGCCTTTATTCGCCCCTCCCCTTCCGGAGAATCCCTGGGCGGGGTTGCAAGGAAAACAAGGGAAAGTATTATTTTATGTGAAGCTGCAGGTTTTGACATTATTCTTATCGAAACCGTGGGTGTGGGGCAAAGTGAGACCACCGTACACAGCATGACCGATTTTTTCCTGTTGCTGAAACTGGCTGGTGCCGGGGATGAATTGCAGGGAATCAAACGGGGAATTATTGAAATGGCCGATGCTATTGTGATCAATAAAGCCGATGGCGAAAATATAAAGTCCGCCAAAATGGCAAGGTTGGAGTTTAAGAGGGCACTCCACTTATATCCGCCAAAACCAAGCGACTGGCAGCCAGAAGTATTGTTGTGCAGTGCCCTGGACCAAACCGGGATCTCAGAAATCTGGGAGTTGATCCGGGAATATCAAAGTGCGGTAAAAAAGAATGATTATTTTAACAAGAACCGTCGCGAGCAAAATAAATTCTGGTTATTACAAACCGTCGATGAGCATTTAAAGAACAGGTTTTATCAGGATCCGAAGATCAAAAAAGCATTGCAGGAACAATTAACCGCGATTGAAAATAACGAAACTACCCCGTTTATAGCGGCTGCTTACCTTTTGGAATTGTCCAAAACCCTATAAAAATTCAGTTTTATACCAATCTATTTGTAATTTCAGTCCTTCCTTTAAGCTAGTGGACGGGTTGTATCCCAGGAGTTTTTTGGCCTTATCTATATTGGCAAGGGTACGCAGTTGATCGCCGGGCCTTTCCGGAATAATCTCCATACCAATTTTTAGTCCCAGCAGTTCTTCTACATACGCTATTCCCTGTTGCGTGGTGTGTTCTTCCTCAGTTCCCAAATTGATGATCTCTCCGTTTAATTCCTCGTGCTTCTGAACTGCCTTAAAGATCCCATCGACGATATCTCCTACAAAAGTAAAGCTGCGAAGATGTTTTTCGCTTCCTTCAAAAAGAGTAAAAACTTCGTTTTTAAAAGCGCAGGCGATCAATTTCGTATATAATTTTTCAGGGCGTTCACGCGGGCCATAAACCGAATACAACCTTAGCGAACTTGCTTTAAGTCGGTTTGCCCTGCTCTCTGCCAGGACCAGTTGTTCTGACGCCAATTTTGTCACTCCATACCAGGATGCCGGCTTGGGAACTTCGGTTTCAGGAAAAGTGGCTTCCAATCCATATATGGAAGAGGTTCCGATATTAAAAAAATGTTTGAGGTTTTTATTTCGATGCGCAAAAATCAGCAGATTTTGCGTGGCGATAATATTATTTGTGAGGTATTCCTCAAAAGTGCTGGAAGAAGAAATGCCCGGCTGGGCGGCAAAATGAATGAGCAGATCAAAATCTAAGGGTAAATTTTCGTACCCGGACATTTCCCGCAAGTCCATTTCATGGATCTTTATTCCTTTTCCCGACAGGATCTCAGCGTTGCGCTTTTTTAAGGAAACATCGTAATAATCGGAAAAATTATCGATCCCAATTACCTGGTGACCTTCCTTTTGAAGCCGTTCAGCCATATGTGATCCTATAAATCCGGCTGCTCCGGTAACCAATACTTTCATATGTAGATCCTTATTGTTTTTTATTGGTCATCTGTAATTCGCATATCTTCATCGGTGTTTGCATCGAGTTTCAGTTATGCTCATTTCATCTGTTTATTCTATTTTTTTGATCAGGACTGCCGATTACAATCGGCAGCTACATTTTTATCGATATGGATCGCGGTTCCAATTGGGATCCACCCTTGTTCCCTGGCGCAAATTACGATCATTCTGTAAATATCAATGTTTTTTCAGCTTATAATGATTTATGCCCTAAAATTTATATTTATTGATACATTTGTAATGAATATCTAAATGCTCTATGGATTACGAATTTACGATTATTGTCCCGCTTTACAATGAAGAAGAAAACCTGATAAGGGTAGAGCAGGAATTGAAAAAATATTTAAACATCGCCCATAAAAGGACCCGTGTTCTTTTTGTAGATGATGGTTCTTCTGATAAAAGTTTAGTCCTGATCGAAGATATCTGTAAACGAAACACAGCATTTAATTACATCTCTTTTGAACAAAATCAAGGTTTAAGTGCCGCCATAAAAGCAGGTTTTGATTATTCGAAAACTCCGCTGATAGGTTACATAGATTCCGACCTGCAAACCGATCCTGAAGATTTCAACCTTTTGCTGGAACATATTGAAGAATTTGACCTGGTAACCGGGGTGAGGACCAACAGGAAAGATTCTTTTAAGAAGAATATATCTTCCACCATTGCCAACCTAATAAGGAGAAGCTTTACTCAGGATGGAATGGACGATACCGGATGCCCTTTAAAGGTTATAAAAGCCGATTACGCCAAACGGATCCCAATGTTTAAAGGCCTTCACCGGTTTTTACCCGCTATGATCCTGTTGCAAAAAGGAAAAATAAAACAAATTCCTGTTCGACATTATCCCAGGATTGCCGGCACTCCCAAATTTTTTATTCTCAACAGACTCGCAGGTCCCCTGGTAGACTGCTTTGCTTATCTCTGGATGAGAAGAAGCTACATCAACTATAAAGTAATCCAAAAAGATGAGTAGCTGGCAAATTTACAGCATAGGATTTGCCGCACAAATATTGTTTTCCGGAAGGCTTTTCATACAGTGGTTTCTTTCTGAAAAAAACAAGAAAGTATTAACCCCTTCGGTGTTTTGGAAGCTGAGTTTAATCGCCTCTTTTTTGCTCTTTGTTTATGGCTATTTAAGAGATGATTTTTCTATCATGCTCGGCCAGGCAATTACTTACTTCATCTATATCCGAAATCTGCAATTACAAGGCGAATGGAACAAACTTCCTAAGTTTTTGAGAATCTTTTTGTACTTTTTCCCGGTGCTGATAATTATTTATTCATATAACAACAATACCTACGACATACAAAAATTGCTTTTTAATGAGGCTATTCCTTTGTGGTTATTGATATTGGGATCTACTGCACAAATTATTTTCAACCTTCGGTTTCTATATCAATGGATATATTCCGAAAGAATGAAGGAATCTGTTCTGCCCCTGGGATTTTGGTTTCTCAGTCTTATAGGTTCGACGATGATTTTAGTTTATGCTATTATTAGAAAAGATCCAGTCTTATTTGTCGGTCATATTATGGGAATTTTGATCTACACAAGAAACATAATTATAAGCCGAAAATATGCCAAATTATAATTCTAAAAATTTACCTTATTTCCCCCTCTTGATTGGTTTAGGATCATTGATCTTCCTCGCAAATCTGGACGCTTTGTTTGTCAACATTATGGAGGCCCGAAATTTTATAACCGCACGGGAAATGCTCACACATAACAACTGGATCTTCACTACCATGAACGAGCTTCCCCGTTATGAGAAACCGCCATTACCAACCTGGTTAACGGCAATTTCTGCGTGGATCTTCGGAATTCAAAACCTTTTCGCCTATAGATTGCCCGCCGCGTTGAGCGCACTTATGCTGGTCATTTTTTTTTATAAAATTCAATTAAAGTTAAACATACATAAATCCCTGGCCTTTGGTGCCAGCATAATTTTAATGACTTCCTTTTTTATCATCACTTTGGGAAGGGAAGGTCAATGGGATATTTTTACCCATAGTTTTATGTTGGGCTGCTGCTATTTTTTTGTGCTAATGTTTACCTCCGCCAAACACCAAAGATCTTATGCCATAATTGCCGGTTTATTGTTTGGCGCCTCCCTGTTAAGTAAAGGCCCTGTATCATTATACGCCCTGTTTATCCCATTTTTAATCAGCTATTCGGTTATTTACAAAATTAAGGAACCTGGCACTAAATGGAAGCTACTGGCAATTTTTATCGGGGTAGGATTGATCATCGGAACCTGGTGGACGATTTTAATTCATCATTTTGATGCTCAGGCTTTTAATGAAATTGCAGAACAGGAGAGTGGTCGCTGGTTTAATTACAATGTACGACCTATTTGGTATTATTGGAATTTCTTTATCCAAAGCGGCATCTGGACAATTCCTGCCATGATCGGCTTGTTTTACCCCTATTTAAAATCCAGGGTTTCCAACCTTAAAGCCTACCAGTTTTACTTGCTCTGGACCCTGATCACGGTGGTTTTATTATCGATAATTCCCGAAAAGAAAAGTCGGTATTTACTTCCGGCCATAATTCCGTTGGCTGTGACAACCGCTTTCTATGTGGAATACGTTATTAAAAACTTTAAACTGAAGTTAACCAAGTTAGAGAAATTACCCATTTACCTGAATTTTATCCTGTTAACATCAATCGCTATTGCTGCACCTTTTGTTTTTTATTACGTGTTGGGAGAAGCGTTATGGGAAATGAGAACTCTGTTTATTTTATTCAGCATATTTTTTATTTTATTGGGTTTCGGATTTATCTATGCCTTGCTTAGATCCCACATAAAATTGTTGTTCGCGCTTCAGGCAACAATGATGATGCTGATAATAATCCTGGGGTTTCCCTTTTTGAAACTGATCAATCCCGCGCATAATTCTCCCAATGTCGCCGACCTTCAAGCTTATAAAGCAGCTGAAAATATTCAAATTTACGAGGCGAGCGGAATGCTTCCGGAATTAATTTGGGCCTTTGGTGAGCCTATCCCAATGATTAATACTGAAAAAGAGATTGACCCACAGCTGGAAACTGAATTTGGTATTCTTGTATCTGAAGAAGCCAGTCCCGATTGGAAAGATGCTTTCAAAAACTACACTTTGAAATATGTGGACGAATACAATCTGAACCCTGGCATATCCAAAAGCAAAAATTCCAGGTTGATCCGAAGTTTTTATATTGCCACTAAAAATATCTATTGAATTTTTCGGCCAGAAACGAATGTAACCTGTAGAAAAGATAGCCAAGAAGTGCTCCTATGAACATTCCGGTTATAACGTCTAAAGGATAGTGTACGCCAACATAAATGCGGCTATAGGATACTACTGCCGCCCAAATAAGCATCAGATAAGGCATTTTGGGATAATCCCTTTTCAGGAGCAACCCAACAAATACCGCCAATCCGGTAGAACTTGCGGCATGGGCAGAAAAATACCCAAATCTGCCGCATCTTTCTGCGATAAAACGGGCGTACTCCATGACCCCTTCCTGTCTGCAAGGCCTGGGGCGCTCAAACGCATGTTTGAAAACATTCGCCAATTGGTCTGAAGCCGTTATTAACAGCGCGATTACAACCGCGGTGATCAATGTTCCTTTAGCCCCGAATTTTCTAAATATCAAATATAACAGGAATGCGTAAAATGGGATCCAGGTCCATTTATAGGTGATCAACATCCAAAACGGATCCCAGGATGGACTTCCCAAATTGTTTAGAAACAGATATAATTCCTTGTCCCACTCAATAATTTGTTCCATATTATAAATTATTCATCGTATCGGGAAACTTCCCGATCGTAAAATTCACTTGCCTGAATAATCAGATCTTCAGCCTGAGTGGCCAATTCTTTTTCGTCGTTTTGATCAAAATCCTCCAACCACTCTACATCGTCATTTTCAAGGTTGATTATAAATCGGGGATATTCGGTATGAATTACAAAAATAGCATCGGGATAATCGGTGTTATCGCCTAAAAGGAATTTCGGAAAGTCCATAGTATCAAATTTTGTTATTATTATTTAAAAAAATGCGATTATAATTTTAATGCCATAAAATTGTTGACAAGCTCTAAATTTCGGTATTACTGAAGGATCTTTGCTTAAAGTCAAATTTTTCCTTCAAAACAAGTTTCCTGCTCAAATAGTTAAACCGAAAGTACAACATTACCGCCGAAGCTGTTAACCCGGCAAAAAGCCCTAACCAGATTCCTATGGAACCCAAATGTTCGGCTTTTCCAAAGTAAATGGAAATAGGAAAACCTATGATCCAGTATGCGATAAAACAAATAAGGGTGGGGAATTTTACGTCCTGTAACCCGCGTAAAGCACCTAAGATCACCACCTGTAAACCATCGCTTAACTGAAACAATGCGGCAATAATAAGCAATTGCGCTGCAAGCACTATCACCTCAACATTGTTTATATAAATGGTAGGCAGCCAGTTTTTTAGGAGTATAAACCCAATTGCAAAAACTGCTTCAATTAAAAACACCAGTAAAAAAGTGGAAAACGCAATTCGTCTTAAATCTGAATAATTTTTTAATCCTTTTTGATTTCCAACCCGAATGGTTGCGGTAACCCCAAGCCCCACGGCGATCATAAATGTCATTGAAGCCAGGTTAAGTGCTATTTGATTTGCGGCCTGCGGAATGGTTCCCAATGTCCCCGCCAGGAAAACCGTACCGGCAAAGATAGCCACTTCAAAAAACATTTGTAAAGCGGAAGGAAATCCCAGGGCCAAAAGGCGTTTAAAAATATGCGTTTTGAACAGCTCCTTTTTGGTCCAGATAAAATAACCCCTGAATTTCATTTTTCTGCGAAGGATCTCCCAAATAAACCAAAGCATAAAGAACCGGGAAATCAAAGTTCCAATTGCGGCTCCTTTAAGTTCCAATCTTGGAAAGATCCAGATCCCATAAATTAGTAAATAATTAAATACCACATTTACCACATTCGCAATTAAAGTGGCGTACATGGCATATTTGGTTTGGGAAAGCCCATCGGCAAACTGTTTGTAGGCCTGGAAGATCATAAGCGGGATCATAGAAAACGCCACGATCTCGAGATACGGGATGGCCAGTGCTACCACCTCCGGCGGCTGATCCAGGTAATACAAAATTGGTTTTGCCAGCAGGAGCAGCAAAAACAATAAAATCCCGTTCACGGCGCATAAAATAATGCCGTGATGAAAATAACTTCTTCCTTTTTCAATATTGGAGGCCCCATTTGCTTCAGCGATTAACGGGGTTATCGCGAAGGAAAATCCGATACCCAGGGACAAGGCGATAAACACCAGACTATTTCCCAGGGAAACTGCGGCCAGCGGAGCAGCGCCCAATCTTCCTATCATTACATTATCCACAAAACCCACCATAACATGGCCTAACTGACCCATCATAACAGGGAAAGCGATGTTTAAATTGGTATTGAATTCTTTGGTATAGGCAGATAATTGCAAATCGTAATTTTTGAGGAACAAAGATAACAGGTTTTGCGTGTGAAGGAATTGAAATCGGTTTTAATTTCCTCTTCTCAAATCTGGATTAAATTGAATTAAACATTCACTGAAATCGGGCGAGAATACTCAAATTATGATTTGTCCTATGCGAGCGTGGGATTTTTCACTACGTTCAGAATGACATATCAAAGGTGTTCTTTTGTCATTCTGAACGAGCTTTTGGGCAAGGAAGAATCCCTACGGTGAGGGTGGTGTTATGAGTATTGAAAATGTTACCGGCATTCATGTATAATTCGTCCAATGAGTACGCGGGATTCTTCACTGCGTTCAGAATGACATATCAAAGGTCTTTTAGAGTCCGGAACTCTGCAATGGCTCACTGGCTTTAATCCCGTATTTATCCACCAAATAAATTAAGGAAGCCATTGTTGCTGCTCCCAATTCCAATTCTCTTTTGACAATATGCTCAAAAACATCGTTATCCGAATGATGATGGTCAAAATAACGTTGGGAATCCGGACGCAGGCCGGCTAAAACTGTAGAGCCATTTTTCAATGGGCCAATATCGGCACCACTCCCGCCTTGTTCAAAATAATGGATGAGATAAGGTTTAAACAAAGGTTTCCAGCCCACAAATTGCTGAAATTGGGCTTTATCGCCTTCAATTGAAAATCCTCGTGGATTAAAACTCCCTTCATCACTTTCCAGTGCGAAAATGTGATTCTCCTTCTTTTGTTTGGCTACTTCGGCATATTTTTTACCGCCGCTCAGGCCATGTTCCTCATTCATAAAAAGCACCACCCTTATACTGCGTTTTGGTTTCAGATTCAATTCCTTAAAAAGCCTTAACACTTCCATAGACTGTACTACTCCTGCCCCATCATCATTAGAACCGTCACCAAGATCCCAGGAATCCAGATGTCCGCCAACCACGATAAATTCTTCGGGAAATTGGGAACCGGTTATTTCGCCAATGACATTAAAGGATTCCATATCGGGAAATTGTTGGCAATTCAACTTAAAATAAACTTCGGCATCCTTTTTAATTTTTAAAAGTCCGCTTAAATATTCGGCATCGTTAGTACTTATAGCTGCCGTGGGAATACGTTTTGACACTGGCAGATCACCGTAACTCATGCTGCCGGTATGAGGGAAATCATCGAGTCTTAAATTCATGGAACGCACAATTACTCCAATCGCCCCGTATTTTGCAGCTTCGGCCGCACCGGAATAACGCTGATCTACTGCTCCGCTGTAGGCTTCAAATGTATTGATCACACTGGCCCGCATGGGACGGTTGTAAAATACGATCTTTCCTTTGATTTGTTCCTCTCCGTAGCGGGCAAGATCTTCAATTCCCTGCACTTCTATTACCTGGGCTTTTGCGCCTCCGGCAGGTGTGGCAACCGATCCGCCCAGTGCGGTGATATTGATGTTACGGGTGCTGCCGGGAGCAGTTTCCACATAGGCAAATTCCTTGGCGCCCCGAACCCATTTTGGCACCATAACAGGTTGCAACCAAACTTTATCAAGCCCAAGAGTTTCCAATTCTTTTTTGGTGTACTCAACTGCACGCTGCGCACCCATCGAACCGGAAAGCCTGGTGCCTATTTTTAAAGACAGATGTTCCAACCAGGAATATGACTTCCCGTTTAATAAGCTCATATCATAAATTTTCCTGATCTCCAGGGAATCTAACTGAGCAGGATCTAATTGAGAAAAACTCAACTGGCTAAAAAATAACGCGAGGCTAACTAAAACGATCTTCTTCATTTGGGGTGTAGGTTTTTGCTGATTTATATAATTTGACTGTTAAAGGTGAAGCTATTTCAATCCTTTTTCAATTGGTCTTTATAATTTTCTAAATTCTTAAATAATTCGGGATCCATTCCGGGTTCCTGAATATCCTTATATTTCAATAATTCTTCCAAAAGTATGCTTGCAATCAAGTATCTTGTGGTAGCTTTATCATCGGCAGGGATTACATACCAGGGCGCGTGTGGTCTGGAAGTACGGTTAAAAGCATCCTGATAACTGTTTTGATATTCGTCCCATAATTTGCGTTCTTTCAGGTCGCCCGGGGAGAATTTCCAGTTTTTATCCGGCTCGTCCAATCGTCTCAATAATCGTTCCCGTTGTTCTTCTTTTGAAATATGGAGGAAAAATTTAAATATAATGGTACCATTTTCTGCAAGATGTTCCTCAAAATTTCTGATCTGTTCAAAACGTTTTTCCCAAAAGGCATCGTTTATGTCGTCAATATCATTCACCCCGGGCAAATTTTCATTCAGAATATATTCCGGATGAACCCGGGTAACAAGCACGTTTTCATAATGAGTTCGGTTAAAAACCCCGAATTTTCCGCGTGCCGGCAAAGCAATATAATGCCTCCATAGATAGTCATGCTTTAATTCCAGGGGAGATGGCACTTTAAAACTGTTTACTACAACTCCGCGTGAATTAAAATCCTTAAAAATCTCCCTGATGGCACTGTCTTTTCCGGAGGTGTCCATGCCTTGGAGACATACCAATACCGAATATTTTGAATAAGCATAAAGTTTATCCTGCCACTTGCCTAAATCCACACGGGTTTTTTCCAGATGTTTTTCGATCTTTTTCTTTTGTTTTCCCAAATCGAAAGAAGTGGCGGTTTTTTGGAGATTAATATCGCCTTTTACCTTAAACTGTGAATAATCTATTTTTTTCATTTTTAAATATATTCGGTGCTAAATATACGATCTTTAAAAGACATTTTTTATATTCGCATTTAAATTGAACACTTTGGACAAAGAAGAAATTATTGAGAAGGTTGCAATTTTACTGAAGGAAATTCCTACTTCTTTAGAGGTTGTAAAAAACGACTCCAAAAGGGACCAACGCTTTCACTACCTGGCTACCCATATGGTGGAAAAGGCAATTAAAAAAGATGCGCTTATAATTTCTGAAAACGGAAAAGGAATCGCCATTTTGTTCAAAACCAGCAAAAAGGATGACAATTTCTGGAAGAATATTCCGGAACAATTAGGCCTCTTGATCAATGTTACCGGTTTTAAAAATGCCCTAAATATATTAAAAACACAAAAATACATCAAACAACAACGCCCTCAGGAAGGGGAATATTTATATTGTTGGTTTTGGGGTATTTTAGCCGATGCGAGGGGAGCCGATAAACAGGTTGGAAAAGAAATGAAAGATGAATTTTACCGGCAGGCCCAGGAATATAAACTTCCCTTATATGCCGAAACCAGAATGCGACAAAATGCAGTTGTATACCAGCGCTTTGGTTTTGAATTATTTAATAAATGGGCACATCCCAGCGGAGATACCATGTATTTTCTGAGATATACCCCACCTGTTCTCCGGGGATAAAATTATTTTTTAAAAGTCTTTATCCTGAAAGATCAATTGGTTTTAGTTGAATTCCTTCTTCCTAAAATTTACTTGCAAAAAGCTGTACATCTTCCTCTGTTATCTCTTCTCCACCTAATATAATAAGCCTTTCAACCACATTTCGGAGTTCTCTTATATTACCGGTCCAGTCATATTTTTTCAAAAGATTGATGGCGCCATCGGTAAATTCCTTTTTATTGGTGCCTTGTTCTTCTGAAATTTTATCGCTGAAAAACTCGACAAGCAATGGAATATCTTCCCTGCGCTCGTTTAATGGCGGAACTTCAATTAAAATAACCGCCAGGCGATGGTAAAGATCTTCCCTAAATTTCTTTTCCTCTATTTCCTTTTTAAGGTCTTTGTTAGTCGCTGCAATTACACGTACATCCACTTTAATATCCTTGTCGCTTCCCACCCGGGAAATTTTATTTTCCTGAAGTGCCCGTAAAACTTTTGCCTGGGCAGAAAGGCTCATATCGCCAATTTCATCCAGGAATATGGTACCGCCATTTGCGGCTTCAAATTTTCCCGCGCGATCTTTAACTGCAGAGGTAAAAGCCCCTTTTACGTGTCCAAACAATTCGCTTTCAATTAATTCTGAAGGGATCGCGGCACAGTTTACCTCGATCATTGGCCCGTTGGAACGATTGCTTTTTTGATGCAGCCAATGAGCTACCAATTCCTTTCCGGTTCCGTTGGGACCTGTAATAAGCACCCGGGCATCTGTGGGTGCCACTTTTTCTATAATATCCTTTATTTTTGAAATCGCCGGAGAGTTGCCGATCATTTCGTAGTTTTTACCTACCTTTTTCTTGAGTTGGGTATTCTCCACCACCAGTTTTTTCCTATCCAGGGCGTTTCTAACCGTATTGAGTAAACGGTTCAAATCCGGTGGTTTTGAAATATAATCGAAAGCACCCAATTTCATAGTGTTTACGGCTGTATCCAGATCGCCATGCCCTGAAAGCATAACCACAGGAACCTCAGGTTTTATTTTCCTGATGGCTTCCAAAACTTCTATCCCATCCATCTTGGGCATTTTAATATCGCAAAGAACAAGGTCATACTCGTCATCCTTTATTTTTTCCATTCCCACAAGACCGTCTTCGGCTTCTTCAACCAAATAGGTGTTGTTTTCTTCGGAAAGGATTTTTACAAGTACCCTGCGGATAGCCGCTTCATCTTCAATAATTAAAATTTTTGCCATTATAAAATATTAAATTTGAGACCTGCGCGGCCGTAAAATGAATTTTTATCATTAATTGTATAAACATTGTCCAGATTAGCATCTCTTAACCTTATATCGTTTATAATGGTATGTCCCCCATAAATATAAAAAGAAATGTGCTCTGTAAAATTGTATTCATACCCCAACCCGGAAAGCAATATTGTCATAGAAACGCTTTCAGCTAAAGCGTTTGAATTAGGATTATTCTGGCTTATATCAAAATTGTTCTGAATATTTGCGAAAAATCCGTCAAGGGTAACAAATCCCTGCATGGAATTTTTATCATTAAAATAATATTTGAGGTTTGATTTTGGAACCCCCAGGCTATAGGACCATTTGGGATCAAATCGTTTGTAATAATTGATTACAGGCAGGGGAAAAGGAATTCCAGTGGTGGTGGAATATTCCAACCCCAAAATTAAGCGCGTAGGCTCAATATACCGTTCGTCTTCTTTAATTTTAATGAAATACACCGCTCCGGTATAAACCATATCGTCTGAGATTATCGCATTTCGTTCAAAATTGGATGCCACTTTTACGCCTCCTTCAGCACCAAAACGCCAGTCTTCGCTTAATTTAAAGGTGTACCCCAGATTAAAGGTAAAAGACTGGAAATTCTCCAACTCAGGGGTATTGAATGACGCAGGATCTTCATAATCCAAATTGATGTTCTGATATTCCACACCGGGAATTAGATAGGCCCCATCTTCGTTTAGCTTTATAGGGAAATTCACAAAACTCTTGAACCTCTTGAAGGAGTTGTCGGAACTGGACTGTGGGAAATAGGTGTATTCAATCCTGGCCAGATCGGAAGTCTGGCTGTGGGCTATTGATCCAATTCCTGCAGAACACAGGAATAAAAATATTTTAAAAAGATTATTCATCGGGATTTGGTTTATTAAGTGAGGGGTTGTTAGGATAAAACATGTGCACATCCCTTTGTGGGAAAGGAATGCTGATATTATTTGATCTGAATTTTTGATCTATTTTAAATCGAAGTTGACTTTTTATTTTTGGATCCACAAAACTATCCGTCACAAAGAAATGCAATACAAAGACCAGGGCTGAATCCCCAAAATCTTCAAAAAGCACAAAAGGTTTTGGTTTTTCAACAATTCCTACCTGATCCATAGCACATTCCAATAAAATAGTTTTAACTTTTAAGGTATCGCTTCCGTATGCCACTCCCACTTTAACGGCTTCCCGGGTAGTTACGTGATTTTGGGTGTAATTGAGAATTATATCACTAATAAATTTATGGTTGGGAATAATCATTATTTTATCGTCCCTGGTCAAAACCCGGGTGGTTCTCAATTTAATTTCAATGACCCTTCCAACTTTTCCTTCTATTTCAATGATATCGCCTACCAAAAGCGTTTTGTCAATTACTATAAACAATCCGCCTATCATGTCCTGAAAAAGATCCTGCAAAGCTAATCCTAAACCGACAAAAAACGCCGCAGAGGCTGTTAAAAGTATGGTAATATCAATTCCTGCCGAACTAAGGGTAAGTATAACCACAATTAGATAAACCAGGTATTTTATAAATTTAAATACACTTATAAATTTTAGCCTGTCATTCTCCTGAAGTTTCCTGGTCAATAAAACACGAATTCCACGCAGAAAAATACTGGTGATTGCAAAAGCGAATATCACAAGTAAAATGAGGCCCACGGTAATTTTTATTTGGTTCCCGCCGCTTTCAAAATTAAGAATGTTTATCCTGAAAAATTCAAGAATATTGCCCCAAATATTTTCTTCTATCACTTCTTTTACCTGGTCTACCCCACTTTGCATAGGTTAATATTTAAGCCATTTATACAACTCCTTATAAGTAGGTTTTTTGCCGTACATCAAAATCCCCACTCGATATATTTTGGCCGCAAGCCATACTACGCCAAAATTTGTAATTATAAGAATTAGGAAAGAGATCAATAATTCCCACCATGGAACTCCAAATGGAATTCGCATAAGCATCACAATGGGAGATGTTAAGGGAATCATGGAAAAAATTGTGGCAACTGTACCATGAGGATTTTCAATTACCGTAAAGAACCCCACATAAATACCAAGCATTAAAGGCAAAATTATGGGGAACATAAATTGCTGCGTATCTGTTTCAGAATCTACCGCTGCACCTATAGCGGCATAAATAGCGCTATAGAGGAAATAACCCCCAATAAAATAACCCAGAAACGTAATAATTAATGCGCCAATAGGCAAATTTGAAATATCCATAATAAGTTGTTGCATTTCATTGGAAGACATTTGCTCCAAGCCTTTCTGTGCATGGGAAGGTGGCACAGAAATTAAATCCATTCCCGTAAATGATGCGGCCAAAAACAGCAGTATTGCCCCAAGTACAACCCAAATGGCAAATTGGGTAATGCCTGCTAAAGAAGTTCCCACAATTTTTCCCAACATAAGATGAATAGGTTTCACTGAAGACACGATAATCTCGATAATTCGGTTGGTTTTTTCTTCAATAACGCTGCGCATCACCATATTCCCGTAAATAATAATGAACATCATTAGCAGGTAACCTGCGGCACCTCCAAAAAACATCTTGACATAATTGGACATTTTTGAAGTGCGGATGCCCTCAAAATTTTGAATCTGAATATTTACCGGAGTTTCAGCCGATTCAATTTTGGAAATATCCACGCCCCTGGCAATAAGTTCCCGGGTGTTTAGTTTTTCGGTTAGGATTTGCTCCATTTGTTGCAGAATGTCCAGTGAAGGCGATTCTTTTGCAAAAAACCGGACCGATCTGGCCAGTTCAAAATTATCGTCCATTTCAGGAATGTGCAACAGCCCGTAATATTCCTTTTTCATCACCAATTTTTTGGCATCTTCCAGTGGAATTGAAGAAAGATCTATAAATTTAATCCCATCGGCATCCTTGAATTCGTTCTGGAATATCCCGCTCAGGTCATTTATGGCAATGCTATGTTGTTCACTGTTATTAAGCGTGGCAAGGTATGCCACCACCATCATCATTCCCACTAAAATAAGAGGACTCAAAAATGTCATTACAATAAAGGTCTTGTTCCTTACCCTTGCTTTATATTCCCTTTGAATAATAAGTTTTAGATTATGCATTGTCAGTCACGGTTTTAATAAAAATATCATTAACAGAAGGAATAACTTCCACAAAATGGTTTACCCGGGCTTTTGACAATAGGTACAAAAGCAAGTCGTTAGGAGACTCCTCAGGTTTAATTTGAATGCTCAATTTAAGATCTTTGGTAATGCTTTTAAAATTAGCTTTCCCCACGTTGAAATTGGCTGTTAATTCTTTTAAAAGAGCTGTTTCGTCTGTAGCAGTCAATCCTACTTCAAAGGTATTGGATTTATATTCCCTTTTAATATCGGCTACTTTTCCATCCAGTAATTTATTGCCTTCATGGATTAACGCCATATATTCGCAAAGTTCTTCCACACTTTCCATTCTATGTGTAGAGAACAGGATCGTGGCTCCTTCATCGCGGAGTTGGAGGATTTCATTTTTAATGATCTCGGCATTCACCGGGTCAAAACCGCTAAAAGGTTCATCAAAGATCAGTAATTTGGGCTGGTGAAGCACAGTGATCACAAATTGTACTTTTTGGGCCATCCCCTTGGAAAGTTCCTGAATTTTCTTGTCCCACCAATGGGTGATCTCCAGTTTTTTAAACCAGTATTCCAATCTCTCTTTTGCTTCGGCCTTTGAAAGTCCTTTTAACCTCGCGAGGTACAGCGCCTGCTCGCCCACTTTCATAGATTTGTACAATCCCCTTTCTTCCGGTAAATACCCTATTTTGCCTACATCATTTGGATGCAGCGGTTTTCCATCTAAATAGATCTTTCCGCTATCTGGCATGGTAATTTGATTGACAATACGGATCAGGGTAGTTTTTCCGGCTCCGTTAGGCCCCAATAATCCAAAAATGCTTTTTTTGGGAATGCTAATTGAAACATTATTGAGGGCTCTAAATTTGCCGAAATTTTTGCAAATATTTTCTGCCACCAGGAAATTGCCCATAAATTTTTTTTAGAAGGTAAATATATTGAAATAGCCCAAAAGCCGCATTATATAAATACTATTTTATCTGAAACTCCCAAAGTTTTTCAGTTGGTTCATTAAAGATGGTTTTTAAAATTATCTATTGAATAATCAATATCTGTTAAAAAAAATAGTTGATTTTTAAAGTGCTTAAAAACAAAAAATTGGAGTTTCTTGTCATTCAAATTTTATATTTCTAATAGAATTTTGTAGAAAGCAAAAAGGTTTTTAGTGCAACTTTGAGTCTTAGAGCCTCCTATATAACTACTTGTAATCTATCTGATTTTATTTATTGCCGCTAAAACACCAAAAGCACAAAGGTTTTTATTTGCAACTTTAAGATTCCTTCGAACTTTCTGAAAAGCCATTTGGCTGTAATTTCGAAAAAATGAAGATGTCTGCAATTTTCCAAAACAGAGTCCTATTTTTGTTTTTAGACTTCCCTTAAAACAAAAACCCACCCTTAAACTTAATTAAGGATGGGAAAAAAATTGCTATGAAAAAGAAAAAATATCACCAAATATAATTTAATGATTCTCAAATATATAAAATATTACTTAAAGTATTGCCTTTAAGAAAACATATCTTTTACTTTTTCAAAAAATGATTTATCTCCCTTTTCAGGGTTGGGTTGAAAATTTTCATCGGTTGACATTTTTTCAAAAAAGTCCATTTGTTCGCGGTTTAGGACCTTTGGAGTCCAAACATTTACATGAACCAACAAATCCCCTTTCCCATATCCATTCAAATTGGAAATTCCTTTTCCGCGCAGGCGTAAAATTTTACCGGACTGTGTGCCTTCATCAACTTTGATACGCACTTTTCCCGTTACGGTATCAATTTCCCTTGAAGCCCCAAGTGCTGCTTCAGAAAAGCTGATATAAAGATCGTAATGTAAATTATCGCCTTCACGTTGCAGGGAAGTATGTGGTTTTTCTTCAATAGCGACAAGCAAATCGCCCGGTACGCTGTTGCCGGGGGCATCATTCCCTTTCCCGGTAACCTTTAACTGCATTCCGTCTTCAACCCCTGCAGGGATTTTTATGGAAACCGTTTCTTCTTTGGTTATCAGTCCCTGGGCATCAGCATCAGCAGGTTTTTTATCTATTATTTGTCCGGCACCTCCACAGGTCGTACAGGGAGCGGCTGTTTGCATCCTGCCTAAAATGGTATTGGTAATACGTGTTACCTGCCCCATTCCATTACAGGTAGAACAGGTTTTATAAGTAGTTCCCGGCGCCTGGACTTTTCGTTTGATTTTTATTTTTTTCTCTGTACCATTGGCAATTTCTTCCAGGGTAAGGCTTACTCCTATTCTAAGATTACTTCCTTTTACACGGCGTTGGCCGCCACCACCGCCAAAACCACCTCCACCAAAGCTGCCGCCACCAAAGCCACTTCCAAAGATATCGCCAAATTGACTAAAAATGTCATCCATGTTCATACCGTGGCCGCCAAAACCACCACCACCACCTTCAAAGGCCTGGTGACCATAACGGTCGTATTTGGCCCGCTTATCTTCATTGCTCAAAATCTCGTAAGCTTCCGCCGCTTTTTTGAACATATCTTCAGACTTGTGATTTCCCGGGTTTTTATCCGGATGATGCTCTATTGCCTTTTTTCGATAAGCCTTTTTGATCTCGGCTGCAGTTGCATTCTTGCTTATTCCTAGTATTTCGTAATAATCCTGTTTCATCTTGTAATTTTGTAAATTTCTATAGTGACTATTTCCCTGTCACTACTTTTGGAAAGCGAATGATCCTATCGCCCAGCTTATAGCCGCGTTCCACTACATCTACTATCTTTCCTTTTAATTTTTCTGATGAGGCAGGAATTTGTGTAATGGCTTCGTGAACATCAGCATCAAAAGAATCGCCATGTTTAACATCCATTGCTTCCAATCCTTTATTCTTTAAAGTTTCCCGGAATTTATTGTGAATGAGTTCAACTCCCTTAATAAGATTTTTGTCTTTGGCTTTTTTAATCTCTGTTAAGGCCCTGTCAAAATCATCCAAAACAGGCAACATGGCTGTCATGACATCCTGATTTGCGGTTTTAAACAATTCAATCCGTTCCTTGGAGGTACGCCTTTTATAATTTTCAAATTCAGCAAAAAGCCTTAGGAATTTGTCTTTCTCTTTCTCAAGATCCAATTTTAATTGTTCAATTTCAGAGAGTTCTTCAACCTCCTGCTCTTGCTCCTCCACTTCATCTACAGCATCACCTGATATTTCTTCTGCCTGATTCTCAATAGTTTCGTCCTGATTGGTATCACTATTATTATCTCTGGTCTTATTGTTTTTATCTTTATTCATTCTTAGCCAAATTTTGTTTAGTCTGCTAAAGTCAAAATTGTTGCCAAGTCTGAAAAATTGTCAAAATGTCACCACAATAATTTAATATATATTTAAGATTGGTATAAAGCCTAAACCAGTAGTTTTGCCGCTCACAAAAATTTAAATTTTTTTAAAATGAAGAAAACAATCTTTAATCTTTTTATGATTGCCGGAATAACTATGGCAACTGTAGGATGCAAGAATGAAAACAAAGAAGCAAATACCGAAGATGCCCAGGAAGTTGCAATTGCAAATACCGAAGCTTTCGAATTTATGGTTGACACCACTGCTTCAGTAATTGAATGGAAAGGCGAAAAACCAACAGGCACACATACAGGAACAATAAAATTGTCAGAAGGTACTTTTAAAGCCAATGATAGCCTTGTTGAAAGCGGAACTTTTGTAGTTGACATGAAATCCCTTGAAGTTACTGATCTTGAAGGTGAAGATAAACTGAAACTTGAAAGTCATTTAATGGGAACCGTTAAAGGCAAAGAAGGTGACTTTTTTAATGTTGAAAAATATCCTAACACTACCTTTGAAGTAACCGGAATTAGTCAAAAAGACGGAAAAACAATCTTGCAAGGAAACCTTACTATGAAAGAGGAAACCAAAAACGTTGAATTCCCAGTTTCTATCAGCATGAATGGTGATACCCTTAAATTAACAAGTGATTCTTTTGTTATAGACCGCACTAAATGGGGCGTTAATTACGGATCTAAATCTGTTTTTGACAGTTTGGGAGATAAATTCATCAACGATGAAATTGAACTTACAATTAACCTGAAAGCTTACAAAGCATAAGTACAGGTTTTTGAGATTTGAGATTTGAGATTTGAGATTTGAGATTTGAGATTTGAGATTTGAGATTTGAGATTCATAAAAAGAGGCTGCCAATGGCAGCCTCTTTTTATTTGAGGGAATTTCAATTAGAATAAAAAAAAATTAAAATTTAAAGTTACTTTCAAAATCATTTATTGTTGTCGGATAAAACAATTTCAACAATCCTGGAAAAAACAGCACTTTTAAAATAGACTTTTCAATTGAAGTTAACCCAAGAGGGATGATATAATTAGCGCGATCCAAAAATCTATTATTCGTGCATTAGTGGCTAATTCTTGGGTGTCACACTGTGTAACTAAAAGTAATGTCAACCAACTTTATAGTTCAAAAATGAAGTTTTTAAAACTCTCCTAGAGCAAATCCTCCAAAGCCTTGATCAAATTTTTATAACGGAATTCATATCCGGCTTTTTCAATTTTATCAGAGCTTACTAATTGACTGGATAACAAAACTGTTGACATTTCTCCTAAGGCTACTTTTAAGGCAATTGCGGGAACATTGGGTAACCAAATGGATTTGTTTAGCTGAGCCGCAATTTCCTTCATCATTTCTTCATTGGTTACCGGATTTGGCGCTACTCCGTTGAAAACTCCGCTCAGTTTATTCTCCAAAACGCAAAGAAAGATCCCGGCGAGATCTTCGATATGGATCCAAGATTGCCATTGTTTCCCACTGCCAAAAGCAGTTCCCACATTAAATGAAACAGGATCTTTCAACTTTGGAAAGGCGCCACCCTCTCTTGCCAAAACAAGGCCTATGCGGATCTTGGCAACTTCCATTCCCAAATCCTCAAATTTATCGGCGGAAGCCTCCCAAAGCACCACGACTTCTCCCAAAAAAGAATCGTCTACAGATTTATCGTCCTCAAAATATAATTTTTCCAAAGAGCTGGGATAAATACCTATGGCACTGGCTGAGATGAGCCGGGGAATCTTAAAACCGGAGTTTTTGAGGGTTTCCAACAACAGATCAGCTGACTGGGTTCGGCTTGCGATAATTTCCTTTTTATAGCTGCTTGTCCATCGTTTGGCGATATCGGCCCCTGCCAGATGAATGATCGCATCTACATTTTTAAAGCAGTTTTCATCTATTTCCCTGTTTTCTATATTCCAATAAAATCCTTTGTATTCCGGTTGATCTTCTATTTTGCCCTTAGAAGTGGTGAGATAATTAACTTTAAATCCTTTTTGATGGCATAATTTAGTGATCTGGGAACCAACCAATCCCGTTGCTCCTGTTATTAATACCTGCATTTTTTCTTGACAAGATAAGTATAGACAATTAGGCTGACCTATATTTTATTACAGGTTTAACAGCTGTTGTGCCTATTTTTTGGTTGCCCTTAACATTTCCCTTTTCCCCGGAGGCCCAGGAAGCCGTTCAACCTTAAAACCAACCTGCAGCATAGCTCTTCTTACACTGCCTTTTGCTGCATAGGTTACCAGGACCCCGTTATTCCGAATGGCTATATACATTTTTTCAAAAATCTCCTCTGTCCATAGATCGGGTTGGGTCCCTGCCCCGAAAGCATCAAAGTAGATCAGATCATATTTATTGACATCATCGATTGCCTGAAAATATTTTTGTTGTTTGGTAAGATTAAAAAAATCAGAAATAATTTGAGGGGTTTCCCAGGGAGTTTTGTGCATTTTTTCAAAAACCGAAGCCGCCTCCGGTTCCTCCAACATCTTGGCAAAATTGAGATGTTCAACCTCTTCGGAAGAAATCGGATAGGCCTCTACCCCCGTGTATTCAATAAAAACCTGTTTTTTCTTTGCCTCCTGCCAGGTGACCAAAGCGTTTAGACCGGTACCAAAACCAATTTCCAAAATTGAAATTTCAGAAAGTTCTTCCCGTTCTAGCACCTTAAAAAGCCCCATTTGGATAAAAACATGGCGGGCTTCCTGAATAGCCCCGAATTTAGAATGGTATTGTTCATCCCATTCGGGTAGGTGAATGGTTGTTGAACCATCGTCTGTGATAATAATTTTTCGTTCCAAATTATTTCTTTATAAGTACTCCGTTCGCTTCAAAAGAAAGCGTCCTTTTTGGCTGATCAATGGCTGCGATTTCCTCTTCTGTTTTCCCGCTATCTTCGGCATAATGTTGTAGTTCTTCAACAGAAACTTCGGTGACATAAGCTTTCCCAAGCACCACGACTTCCTTTTGATCAATATCCTTCGGCACAAAAAAACCGTAATCCTTAAATTTCACCATCACATCCTCTTCTCCGGGCAGGTCCAGTTTCATCCAGCATCCTTTAGCTTTACATACCTCGTTAACATCGGTTTTAAAACTAACCTCAACAGTATCGCCAATTTTTAAACCCTGATAACGGACTTCCATTTCAGCGGAAGAAAGGCTGTTTTCTGAGGAAATTTCATCACCATAAGATAGATAGGCCATTTCCTTAGATACTTCCTTTGCTTCTTCTTCTTTCAGATTCTCCGTATCCTTATTCTTACAGGAGATTAGAGTAAATAAAGATAATGTAAGTGCAAATATAATTTTCATCTGTTTATATTTATTGTTTTTATTGGTCATATGTAATTCGCATATATTCATCGGTGTTTGTATCTTGTTTCCGTTATGCTCATTTCATAAGTTTCAAAATTAGAATCGAATCCAAAGAACCTGACAAATTTACCAAAAGTTTCAAGGATGATTCTATTATTATTTCGGTAAATTTGCATTCTAAACCAGACATAATGAAAAATAATACTTCCATTAAATTCGATATTGTAAAATCCCCTACTACTAAAATTACATCTGTTGATTTTGAAAATCTAACTTTTGGGGCCACTTTTACAGATCATATGATGATATGCGATTATGAAAATGGTGCCTGGAAAACACCTGAAGTAAAACCTTACGGACCAATTGAATTGGATCCTTCTGCAAAAGTGTTTCATTATGCCCAGGCGGTTTTTGAAGGAATGAAAGCCTTTAAAGATGACCATGATAAAATCTGGCTTTTTCGTCCGGAAGATAATTTTAACCGAATTAATATTTCCAGCAAGAGGATGGCAATTCCCGAATTTCCCGCGGAATATTTTTTCCCTGCTTTGGAAGCCTTATTAAAACTGGACCAGGCCTGGATTAAAAAAGGATTTGGAAATGCACTGTATTTAAGACCTTTTGTAATTGCCACAGAACCGGGAGTTGGAGCTTCTCCATCAACCAAATATAAATTCATGATTATTTGTTCGCCCGTAAAAGGCTATTATGATGGGGAGGTAAGGGTTAAATTTTCTGATAAATTTAGTCGTGCCGCCGATGGTGGAGTAGGTTTTGCAAAAGCTGCAGGGAATTATGGCGCACAATTCTATCCTACCGCACTGGCCAATGATGAAGGATACCAACAAATTGTATGGACCGATGCCGAATCTCACGAATATCTGGAGGAAGCAGGAACCATGAATATCTTTTTCAGGATAAACGATACCCTGGTAACTGCTCCCACCAGTGACCGGATTTTAGACGGGATCACAAGAAAGAGTTTGATCGCCCTGGCCGGGGATTTCAGTATTCCGGTAGAAGTTCGGAGAGTTTCTGTAGCTGAAATAATAAATGCGGCCAAAGACGGAACTTTAAAAGAAATTTTTGGATCGGGAACTGCCGCTGTTATTACTCCTATTCAGGGTTTTGGTTTCAAGGGAGAAAAATATGAATTACCCGTACTCACCGATTCCTATGCCACATTTTTAAAGGATAAATTGATGAAAATTCAATACAATCTCGCCGAAGATAAATTTGGCTGGAGATACGAGGTGAAATAGACCGGAGACGGTTTCGTTAAAAGTAAAACCCTGCCAGCGTTAGAAACGCCGGCAGGGTTTTATTTTTAACTTTTTTCTTCCTTTTCTTTATTCTATTTTCTTGGTTCTTGGTTCTTGATTCTTTTTTCTCTTCTCTATATTCTCACATCTAACATCTCACATCTAAATTCCAAGAATCTTATCAAGATCCGGCCTAAAGTAATTAGGCCCTTTTAAAACCTTGCCGTCTTCACGAAAAACAGGCTTGCCATCTTCTCCCAATTTGCTCATATTGCTCCTTTGGATTTCTTCGAAAACTTCTTCAATTTTAGATTGCATTCCGTGTTCGATTATGGTTCCGCATAAAATGTAAAGCATATCGCCCAGGGCATCGGCAACTTCGGTTAAATCTTTATTGTTGGCGGCTTCAAGATACTCTTCGTTTTCTTCTTTCATCAAATTAAACCTGAGCAGGTTCTTGGCTTCCCCTAAATTGACAACGGGAGTTTCGTTGATCCCAAGGCCAAAGGCAGAGTGAAATTCTTTTACTGATTTTATTCTACTTTTCATAATAACCTGATTTTATTAATGATTTTGAATTTGATTTTTGTTAAATGTCACGCTGCGTCATTTCCTATTGACTTGATAATGCTGAATTCTTTTTCCATAACGCTCAATACCTTGGCTC